>JBPCNJ010000124.1:0-18285 GCA_051001375.1 Gemmatimonadaceae bacterium | reverse complement strand
ATGTTCCGCCGGGCTCGGTAGCCGGGCTCGGTAGCCGGGCTCGGTAGCCGGGCTCGGTAGCCGGGCTCGGTAGCCGGGCTCGGTAGCCGGGCTCGGTAGCCGGGCTCGGTAGCCGGGCTCGGTATTTGCTGCTCGCTCGCGCGTGCGGTACGGGGCAGTGTCAGCCTGCCCCCATTCTTCCTGGAGATCCCCCAATGGTGCGTCGAAGTATCTCTCCGTTAGTTGCTGTTACGATCCTAACCGTCGGGGTGGCATGCGCAGATCCGGCGGGCATTGCCCCGACGGCCGCGCGCGGGCCAGTAGCCTCCACGGCACCCGGTCGCTACCTCGTTCAGTTTGACGGGCCGGCCGAAGTCGGAGCAAACGTCCTTGCTGCGTCAGGCGGGACGGTTGTAGACTCGATCCCGTCGATGAACGTGCTCGTGGTTGACGGCGTCACCAACCCAGACGCTTTGCGTTTGGCAAACCCGAAGTACATCGAGGCCGGCTTCGTGGCCACGATCGATCCCATCAAGGTCGAAGAAACCGTCTCGACCAATGCGGATGCTGTCCCCGGCCAGCAGAACACACCATGGTATGCGAGCAACGTGTTGTGGGGAATGCATGACATCCACGCCGAGGATGGTTGGGCGACGACCAACGGCGGCCAGGGTGTTAATGCGTGCATCGTAGACACCGGTATCGATTCGCTGCACCAGGAGCTGAGCCCGAGAGTGATCAAGCGCGCAAACTTTGTCGTTGGAGAAACACGCTTCGATGACCCGAACGGACACGGCTCGCACGTCTCGGGCACACTTGCCGGCACAGGCGTCGTCATCTCCGGTGTCGCGCCGCGCGCGAATCTGCTCGGGGCACGAGTGCTGAGCGCGGCGGGTAGCGGCTTTGAGTCGGCCATCATCAATGGGATCAACTGGTGCGTCCAGAACGGCGCGCACGTGATCAACATGAGCCTTGGCGGCATCCGGTACACCGGCTCGGCGTCCTACAGCAACTCGCTCAAGATTTACGGCGAAGCAATCAAGAACGCGAACGATGCAGGTGTCGTGGTCGTTACAGCCGCCGGCAATGACGGCCTGCAGCTTCCCAATCCCGCTCTGATCAACGTACCGTCACAGGTTCCGGGCACGATCATCGTCGGAGCCACAGGACCGGTGACCAGGTCGACCGCGCCGCTGCCACCGAACTGGGATCCGTTCGATCCGAGCCAGGTGTGGCGCAGCCCGGACTACAAGTCGTACTACTCCAACTTTGGTACGACCATCAACGTGTTCGCACCGGGCGGTAGCGGCGGCGTTCCATTGAATGACGTGTACCGCTTCGTCGACAGGGTCGCCCAGGGCGGGCCGAACGACCAGGTCTGGTCGGTGTGCTCGAGCCAGACGGCGCAGACAGGTGCAGTAAACTCCGGCGGCGTCCCCAGCGGGTCCGGGTCGTGCCTTGGTGTGGATAATCGCTATATAGAATACGCTGGTACCAGCATGGCCACGCCGCACGTTGCGGGTATGGCCGCGGTGTTGTACGACGCGCTTGGCGGCGTGCGGTCCGCAACCAACCGCGCTCGCGTCGAGTCCTGCATCGAGAACACGACCGACGACATCGGTCCGTCCAGCGTGTATGGTAGCGGCCGCATCAATGTCAAAAAGGCCCTCGCTGCTCTGCGGGCAGGGACCTGCTAGCTGGGCATTCGGGGCGGACCGGGATGCATCTGGTCCGCCCCACACGACTACCGTTATCAACTCTACCCACTATGCACCTATCAGGAGATTGTAATTGATGCGCCACACCAAAACCTTTTGGTCCGTCGTGCCCGCACTGCTCATTTCGCTGCCGCTCTCGGCGCAGCAGCTGACTCGCGTCGACTTCCATCAATATGCTAGCGACACCACGACTTCTTACCAGGCGGCGATCGGGCGCCCGGTCACATCCGGCGGGCTCGACTTCTACCAGGCATCGGGCTTCCAGGGAGCCGGTCAGTCGGCCAACAACATGCTCGGCACTTGGGGGACCAAGGATGCGGGCGCGCTCAACCGGCCGACCAATCTCGGTTCGTCCACCGCCCTTTGGGGAACGACGCTTCGCGGGGAGATCGACTTGTTTGCGACCGGGAGCGACGTCGTCTTCGGGACTCACCTAAATCCGTTCAGCCTTTACTCGATCGACGTTTCGCATCTGTACTCCAGCGCGTACTCGCCGTTCACCCTTGTGCCAATCACGCTGACGTTCGGCGCCTTCACGGGACAGTATGCCGACAATCCGGTCGAATTTTTCCAGACGTTCACGATCCCGGTGCCGACAGTAGTAAACGGCGTGCAGACCCCAACCCTACAGACGCTGTTCTTTGACAGTCGCTTCCAGAACGTGTCCAACGTCTTCTGGAATCAGGGCGCTGGCTCGGGTTCGGCACATCAGTTCACGAACGTTGTAGCAACCACGCCCGAGCCGTCGTCCATGGCGCTGCTCGGTACGGGGCTCACCGGACTCTTCGGATTCGCGGGGAGACGCCGTCGCCGCAACGGTTCGACGAAAAATCTAGGTAGTCGCGCGGTAAAGAAAACAGCGGCGCGGATCTCTTGATCCGCGCCGCTGTTTTTCCTATGCACCAATGCAGTGCAGCGGTTTCAGCACCGGTTGACCGCGTCGGTCTTCTCGAACCGGACTGTACCGTCGATGCGTGGAACACTGACCACGTCGATAGGCGAGGTAATCATCTGCGTGTTCATGCAACCAGGTCCCGGCGACGTCACGGTGTAGCGAACCACGGCTCCGGCAGCTTCCGTCGTCAGGCTGTCGAAACGGACGGTGTAACCGCCGGTGCTCCGCTGACCCAGCGCAATCAGCACGACCATGTTGTGGGCCATGTCTATGGCCGGCGCTGGATTGCCGGGAATTCCGGCATGGACGGTCTTCCATGCGGAGGCCAGACCAGCGTCAGTTTTCAGAACGAGATTCTCGCTCTCTGTAAAGCCGCTCGTGGGCGCGGACATGATCCGAGTGTATGGTTGTTGCGCGGAGGTCACGTTGGCTGCGTTAGGGGGCAATGAGGACGTGGGCGCCGGCTGGCCGCAGCCCGGAATGGCCAGAACGAGCGCCGTGGCGAGCGCAACCGCGGGTGGTGGGGTAAGCATGGTTACGCTCGGAGTCGGGGGAGGAAAGACTGGACGGCTACTACCTTGGCACTACCGCGCGCAAAGGTTATGCCCTGACGGAAATGGTATTGGAAACGGGAAGGCAACCTGGACAGACGGGAGCAGCGATGTCCGGTGAAATTCCCGAAGGGACGATTCAGTACTCCGTCAGCTCTACGAGTACCCCGCCCGTCGATGCGGGGTGCAGAAAGACTATTCTCTTGCCTTCAGCTCCCAATCTCGGCGTCTCGTAGATGAGCCGCACGCCGGCCGCTCGACATCGGGCCATCATGTCGTTGAGGTCGGCTACCGCGAAGCAGATGTGATGGATTCCGGCGCCACGCTTGGTCAGGAATTTCCCGATGGGGCTATTCGGATCGGCAGGTTCCAGCAGCTCGACCAGGGACTCGCCACTTGCTACGGCCGCTATCAGCGCGCCATCGGAGTGGGCCAGTGGGACTTCGGGCATGCCCAGAACGTCGCGGTAGAACGGGAGCGCTTGCGCCAGCGCGGACACGGCGATGCCGATATGCGCGATGCTGGTCCCCTTGGTTGCACCAGGTCCGCCCGGCTCGGAGGCGTTCGTCTCGGGTGTCGATGCTTGGGGCGGCATTAGATTAGCATGGGCATGGTAGTGAAACACCGGACTCACAATCGGCGCGTTATTGCGCCGAGGAGAAAGATAAAATGTCGAACGCAGTGGAATTGACCGACGCGACCTTCGCCAACGAAATCGAGAACCATCAGGGCCTCGCCGTGGTGGACTTCTGGGCTCCGTGGTGTGGACCGTGTCGCATCGTCGGCCCTGTTCTGGACGAGCTCGCGGGCGAGTACTCGGGCAAGGCCAAGGTGGCCAAGGTGGATGTGGATCACAACCAGAGCCTGGCGCAGAAGTACGGCGTTCGCTCGATTCCCCTGATCCTGTTCTTCAAGGATGGCAAGGTCGTGGATCAGGTGTTGGGCGCGGTCCCAAAGGCTCAACTGGCCGCCAAGTTCCAGCAGCACGCAGCGTAGCGCCACACAGAGTTATCGAGCGGTGACGCTGCTGCTGCGTCGCCGCTCAAACGGCGCTGAGAGGGCGCTCGCCTGATGCACCGTTCCACGGCGCTCGGGTGAGCGCCCTCGGTGCATCCGGTCCAGACGGGGTCGATGGGTCGTCAGTCGCGAGCACCGGGGCTGGCGCGCTGTACGTTGTGTCGACTCCGATCGGTAATCTGGGCGACATGACGTACCGTGCGGTTGAGGTGCTTCGATCAGTAGGGTTGATCGTTGCGGAGGACACCCGCCATTCCCGCACTCTGCTGTCGCACTACCAGGTGGAGACGCCGGCGATCGCATACCACGAGCACAACGAGGCACGCGAGACGCCGCGGCTCGTGCGGCGAATGCTGCAGGGCGAGTCGATCGCGCTGGTCAGCGATGCGGGAACGCCGCTCCTGTCCGACCCGGGATCGAGACTCGTTCGCGCTGCCGCCGACGCGGGTGTAGGCGTCTTCCCGGTTCCCGGTGCGTCCGCGCTGCTGGCCGCGCTCGTGGCGGCTGGAATTCCAGCCGATCAGTTCACGTTCGTGGGCTTTCTGCCGCGCAAGGGTAGTGATCGGGAACAGGCGCTCAGAAAAATCGCGACAGCGAGCGTTACAACGGTACTGTACGAGTCACCGCAGCGTGTCGGTGACACGCTCGACGATCTGATCCGCGTTGGATGTGGCGAGCGGGACGCCGCATTCTGCCGCGAATTGACCAAGCGGTACGAGGAGATCCGGCGCGGTACCGTGTCGACACTCCGCGACGGACTGGGTGAGAGTCCGCGTGGAGAGTTCGTACTGATCGTTGGTGCGGGTGCGGAACGGGAGCTTTCCGCCGCCGAGACGCTAACCGTCGCCTCTCGTCTGCGCCAGGACGGGCTCTTGCCTCGAGAGATTGTGGATCGCCTAACCCAGGAGTTCCGCGTCCCGCGCAACGTGGCGTACAAGCTCGCTCATGAACGTCCAGATACCGCTTTGGGCGATTAAGTTTTGAGGGTGCCGCAGTCCCCGAAAAAACACCGATGATCGCACCGCTCGACCTTGCGGCGGCGACCCGTTTGGTCGTCTCTGAGTACGATGACGTTGCGAGCTACGCGCCCGAGCCCAAGGCCGCGGTACAGCTTCACGCGATCGATCCCGACGATGTGGCTCGCGATCTGGGCCCGAGCGGGGCCGTTGCGCGCGCCATGGGCCGGTACGAAGACCGGCCGACGCAGCGCGGCCTCGCGTCCGCGGTCGCCGGGCTTTACAACAACGGTGGAGTTGGCCTGCTCGAAGCCGGGACCGGTGTAGGCAAGTCGCTGGGGTATCTAGTTCCCGCGCTACGTTGGGCGGCGGCCAACGGCGAGCGTACGGTCGTGTCCACCAACACGATCAATCTGCAGGAACAGCTCGTCCGCAAGGACCTGCCGTTCCTACGCGATGCGTTCGCTGGCGAGCAACCGGTCCGCTTCGCGCTGCTCAAGGGGTGGCGCAACTATTTGTGCAAATTGCGTCTGGCACAGGCCACGTTGCTCGGTCCAACTCTGGTGGACGACGATTCCGGCGACGGTATCGACCGCATCCGTGCGTGGGCCGCGACGACGGTTGAAGGTTCAGTCAGCGATCTTCCGTCGCCGCCAAAGGGGGAGGTATGGGACGAGGTCGCCGCCGAGCCGGATCTGTGCATGCGCAACGCGTGTCCGCACTTTCAGGACTGTTTCCTGTTCAAGGCGAGGCGGGAGGCGGCGCAGGCGGATATCGTCGTTGTGAATCATCACCTGCTCATGTCGGACGTGGCGGTGCGACGAGTGCAGGGGAATTGGGACGATGCGGCGGTGATTCCGCCGTACACGAGACTGGTTGTCGACGAGGGTCATCACTTGGAGGATGCCGCATCCGCGCACCTTGGCGTGACCACCACGAGGCGGACATTACAGCGCATGTTTGGCAGGCTGGATCGGCGTGGCCGCGGACTTGTCGCGACCCTGATTGAGCGGTTGTCATCGTCGCGCGATCTGCTGAGTACGGCCAGCCTGGACATTGTGAATCAGCGCATCGTTCCGGCCGTGCGTTCATCGCGCGAGAAGAGCGATCTCGTTTTCGATCTGCTGCTCGCGGTGATTCAGGAGGCCGGCGCGCCCGTCATCCGACTTGGCGACGACTTCAACGAGCATCGCGTGTGGAAGGGAGGGTTGCACATCGCGCTCACCGATCTGCTGCGCGAGCTGCACGTGCTAGGCGAAAGCCTCACTCTGGTCGGTGACAGGCTCCAGGGGAGCGAGAAGCGCGACGACACGCTGCTGATGCTAGTTAACGAGCTGCGCGGTGTGGCCCGACGTCTGGACGCGGCGGCGGACGGGCTCATGATCGCGCTGCGACCGGCGGCAGTGGCGGAGCCGATGGTGCGCTGGTTGGAAGTAAAGGGTCGCGAAGGGAACATTGCCGTGACGGCCGTACCGCTTGATCTTGCGCCCATTCTGCACGACGATCTGTTCGCGCGAGTAAAAACCGCGGTCGTCACGAGCGCCACGCTCGCCGCGGACGGGCGCTTCGAATTTCTCGCGCGACGGCTCGGGCTGGACGGCGCCAAGAACAGACCGGTCACTGCCGCGTTTGCGTCGCCGTTTGACTATCCGGCCCAGGCGCTGCTGGCGATTCCAACCGATCTTCCGGCACCGAACGACAACCCGGCAGGCCACTTTGACGCGGTTATGCGAATCGTGAACGACGTAGCACACGCCTCCGATGGCGGCATGTTCGTACTGTTCACGAGCCACCGTGATGTACGCGCCGCAGCCGAGTCGCTGCGGCGGTCGCGGCTGTCGGACAGGTATCCGATCCTGGTGCATGGTGAGGAGGGGCGCGACGCGCTGCTGGACCGCTTCAAAATCGCCGGCAACGCCATTCTTCTGGGCACCGCCTCTTACTGGGAAGGCGTGGACGTCCCAGGCCGCGCGCTGCGTGCCCTCGTGATCGCGAAGCTTCCGTTCCGCGTTCCTTCCGAGCCGGTCACGGCGGCACATTGCGAGGCGATCGCTGCGCGCGGCGGCGATGCATTCACGGAGTACATGCTGCCGCACGCTTCGCTGCGGCTGAAGCAGGGCTTCGGCCGGCTTATTCGCAGCGCATCCGACAGAGGCGCTATCGTTCTCGCCGACCCGCGCGTAGTCTCAAAGAGATATGGTCGCGACCTGTTGGCAGGGCTACCACCCGCGCGCAGGGTCGTCGGCGCGTGGCCCATGGTCGTGCGGCAACTGAACAGCTTTTACTCGGTGTCTGATTCTCTACATGAACGCTAATGGCCAGGAATGACTGATCGCCCTGGGAAAATCGTGTGCGTCGGCCGGAACTACCGCGAGCACGCGAAAGAGCTTGGAAACGAGGTTCCGAGGGAGCCGCTCCTCTTCCTCAAGCCGCCATCGAGCGTCATTGCCGACGGCGACGCGATAGTTCTCCCGCCCCAGTCGACGCAAGTGGAGTTCGAGGGCGAAATCGGGGTGGTGATCGGAAGGCGTCTGAGTCACGCGAACGAATCTGAAGCACGATTGGCCGTGCGCGGAATATGCGCCCTGAACGACATTACAGCGCGTGATCTGCAGAAGAGCGACGGCCAGTGGACCAGGGCCAAGGGCTTCGACACCTTCTGCGCGATCGGTCCCGAGGCGGTGGCTCCGGAATCGCTCGATGATCTCATGGTACTCACGCTGCTCAACGGTGTACGACGCCAGAGCGGATCGGCCCGCGACATGGTCTTTTCGATTCCGACGCTGCTGGCATACACCTCCCGCGTCATGACGCTGGAGTCCGGCGACGTTGTAGCCACTGGAACACCAGCTGGTGTTGGGCCGCTTTCACCGGGCGATGTGGTGCAGGTGCAGGTTACTGGAATGAGCAAAGTCACCAACCCGGTTGTCAAATCAGCCACGAGCGGACATTAAGTGCCAGGGTACAATGAGCGCCTTTTAAAGCTTCCGCCATACCCGCTCGCTGACATCCCGCAGCGCAAGCGCGACCTCGTAGCACGGGGTGTGGATCTCATCGACCTGGGCGCCGGTGATGCTGACCTGGCGCCGCCCAAGGCCGCCGTCGACCGGATGGAACAGGCGCTGAACCAGCCCATGATGGGACGCTACGGTTTTGGACTCGGCCTAGTGGAGTACCGCGAGGCCATTGTCCGCTTCATGCAGAGCCGCTTTGGTGTGACGTTCGATCCGCTCAGCGAAGTGGTACCGCTCGTCGGATCCAAGGAAGGGCTGGCTCACCTCGCCTTTGCGTATCTGGATCGCGGCGACGTCGCGATCATGCCGGAGCCGGGCTACAACGCATATATGGGCGGTACCATTCTCTCCAACGGCACTCCGTACCCGTATCAGCTGCGCGCGGATAATGGATTCCTCGTCGATCTGGACGACGTGCCACGCGAGGTGCTCGAGCGCACCAAGCTTTTATATCTGAACTATCCAGGCAACCCGACAGCCGCAATCGCGCCACGCGAGTATCTGGAACGGACGGTTCAGCGGTGCGCGGAGCTGGATATACTGCTCGTGTACGACAACGCCTATTCAGAGATTGCGTACGACGGATACGTGCCGCCCAGCATCTTCGAGATTGACGGAGCTCGCGACGTGGCGCTCGAGTTTCACTCGATGTCCAAGACGTACAACATGACTGGCTGGCGCTGCGGTTGGGCGGTTGGGAAGCCTGAATTCACCAGCGCACTGGCCAAGGTAAAGTCATTCATCGACACGGGAAGCTTCCTGGCAGTGCAGGCCGCCGCGGCCGCCGCTCTGGGCGTGCACGACGAATTCGTCCCCAAGAACATGGCCGCCTTCACGCAACGACGCGACGCCGCGGTCGCTGCATTCCGGGCCAACGGCTTCGACTGCGAGGTGCCCAAGGCGGCGATGTATCTCTGGATCCCGCTCCCACCGCACATTCCGAGTAAGGTGTTCGCGGACAAGTTGATGGACGAGGCTGGCGTCGTTGTGCTTCCCGGTGCTGGTTTCGGCCCGGGCGGGGAAGGCTACTTTCGCATTTCGTTCATCACCTCTCCCGAGCGCATTCGGGAAGCAGCCGAGCGCGCCGGCCGCGTGCTCGCATCGTTTGACGACTAACAATCGCTAGCGCGTGAAGCTCGGCCGTCCCTCCGCCCCGTGGGTCATATCGATCGCCGCTCACGCGGTGGTCATCGTCCTGTTCGCGCAGGCGCTACTCATGAGCCACCCGATGTTCGACTTCTTCGGCCGAGCCGTGCCGGTGGTGACGCCCCCAATCGAGCGGATCGGTTTTCTGTCGCTACCTCCGCATGTGGCGCTATCCAACCCGGCGCCGGGCCGCAGTGGTGGCGACGGCCGGAGCACCAAAGCCACGCAGCCGGTGCCACTCGTTGCCCCTATCCGCGTTCCTACGCGGATCACTCCGTCTCGATCGACGACCGTGAACACCGACGACGAGCCCTCCAGCGGCCCACTGGTTGGCGGCGGTGGGCCACTCAGGGGAGTTCAGCCGCGCTATGCCGATCCCAGTTTATTGGGCGCACCGGGCACGGTCGCTATCGCTCCCAAGACTGCGGCCGAGCGTCTGGATAGCGTGATCGTCGGTGACATTGCGGCGCATAACGATTCGATCCGAGTCGCGACAGGCGGGCAGCGCGCTCCCGGCGACTGGACGTTCCAGCGCAACGGTCAGAAGTATGGAATCGACAGCAAGTTTATCCGTCTTGGCCCGGTCTCGATCCCGACCGCAATTCTTGCTCTGCTCCCGCTCAACGCGAACGCGAACCCGACCACCTCGGAGCGGAGCCAGATGCTGAACTCGCGCCACGACGAAATATTTGCCAACGCGCAGCGCGGCATCAACGAAGCGGATTTCCAGAAGGCCGTGCGTGAAATTCGCCAGCGCAAGGAGCGCGAACGCAAGGAAGCCGATCGGACAAAACAAGGGGCGGCTGATCAATCGACCGCCCCCAACTCCAACTAGAACAGGGCTACAACGGACTCACGCGGAGGACGCGGAAACAGCCGTTCTCCGCGTCCTCCGCGTGAAACAGTAAAGCTACGACGCCATCGCGGCTGTCCCGCTCGATTTGCCGATGGCTTCCAGCATCTGGGTGAACGGCCGGAAGACGCCGCATACCACACCCAGTACCGAGAAGTCATCCTGTGGGCCCACGGAGATATCGCGGTCCGCCGGGTTCGCCGGCTTCAGCACAACCGTTGAACCTTCATGCGTCAGCGTCTTCACGCTCGCCTCATCGCCCAGTCTGGCCGCGATGATGGATCCGTCCTCTGCTTTCGCCACCGGGTCGATCATCACGAAGTCGCCGTTCTCGATCGCGCGGCCAATCATGCTCTCGCCCTTCACCTTGAGAAAGAATACCTGCTCCGATGGCAGGAATCGCCGATCCATTGTGATGTAACCTTCGCGGTGTTCGGGAAGCAGCGATGGCTCGCCCGCGTGGATGCGGCCGTAGTACGGGACTGGCGTCGAACGAGCCGCTCCGGCGAAGCCGAGCAGCCGCACTCCGCGGGATCGGGACGGGTCGCGCTCGATCACGCCCTTGCGTGCCAGCGACTGTAGCAGGTCCGACACAGTCTTGGTCGACTTGATCTGGAACTGCTTGCCGATGTCACGGATACTCGGCTGGTATGTGTGTTCCGCCGTGAAGTCGAGCAGGTATTGGTAGACCGAGCTCTCAAGCTTGGTCAGTTGCTCTGACATCGGGTCTCCGCGAATGTGAAGTCGCCCGGACATTTGCCGAGCGTACGTTGTTGTACAGTCTTGCGTAGTATTGACAATATTGTGGCCAAATGGCTGACCGGTCAACTGTCGCCGGCGTAGTTACCGTCCTGCCGCAGCAAATCCACTGCCTGATCCAATCGCGCCAGTGATAATTCGCGTCCCTGCATTACGAGCACATCAAATATCCCGGGACTCACAGTCAGTCCTGTCAGCGCAACTCTGAGCGGCTGAAAGATCTTGCCGCCGCCGATCCCGAGCCGCTCAGCCAGAGCTCGAAGCGTTGCTTCGAGGGCCGCCGCTTCCCACGACTTAGTCTCCGCCAACGCGCCGCGGGTTGCCTGCAGGATTGCGATTGTTGCCGGATGGTCGCGCCAGTGCTTGCCTACCGCCTCGGGGTCATACTCTATCGTGTCCGAAAAGTACGGTCCAGCCTGGCGAACGATGTCATCGATTATCCGCGCGCGCACGCGCAGCAAATCCAGCAGCCGCAGGTACCAATCGCGCCGGTGGGAGAGTTCTTCCTCGCTCGCCAGCCCGCTGGCGACGATTGCGCGTGTGACCGTCGGCTCCAGATCGGCCAGCGGCATGATGGATAGGTGCTGGCCGTTCATCCATTCCAGCTTCTTGGGATCGAAGATCGCGGCCTTGCGCTGGAGCCCGTCGGGGCTGAAGAGCTCGACCATTTCCTGCAGCATCATCACTTCGCGATCACCGCCCGGCGACCAGCCGAGCAGGGCGAGGAAGTTGAGCATTGCTTGCGGTAGCAGCCCTTCGTGTTGATAATCCGCGACAGCCGTGGCGCCGTGCCTCTTGCTGAGCTTCTTGCCATCGAGCCCATGGATCATGGGGAGATGCGCGAACTGCGGGATCGGCTTGCCCAGCGCCCCGTACAGCATGATCTGCTTTGGCGTGTTGGAGATATGGTCATCCCCGCGCATTACCAGCGTGATTCCCATGGCGATGTCGTCGGACACGACGGCCATGTTATAGATAGGCGTCCCGTCCGAGCGAAGGATGACAAAGTCGTCGATGTCCTTGTTCGGGAACGCGATCCTGTCGTGCACCAGATCACTCCACTCCGTAACGCCGGTTTCGTCCGGAACACGAAAGCGCACAACGTAGGGATCGCCGCGGTCGAGGCGGAGCTTCTCCTCGTGCAACGGAAGCTCAGCCCACTCGCGCTTGTACTTATAGATCTCTCCCCGGCCCTCGGCTTCGCGGCGACGCTCTTCCAACACACGCTGCGGCGTGAAGTCGCGATAAGCGGGGCCAGACTGGATCAGCGCGAGCGCGTCGGCCCGGTGCCGCTCCAGATTGGCGCCCTGGTACACGACCTCCTCGTCCCAGTCCAGCCCGAGCCACTGAAGGCCTTCGAAGATGGCGCGCGTGCTCTCGTCGGTGCTGCGCGCCTTATCGGTGTCTTCCACGCGCAGCAGGATCTGTCCGCCGAAGCGTCGCACGTACAGCCAGTTAAACAGTGCTGTCCTGGCGCCGCCGACGTGCAGGTAGCCCGTGGGCGAGGGCGCAAATCGAAGCCGGTGTTGACCGTCAGCGCTCATATCACGAAAAGGATGTAAAGCAAACGGGCTCGCCCAAGTGAGCGAGCCCGCCGCGAAACGGAGAGGGAGGGATTCGAACCCTCGATAGAGGTTGACCCCCTATGCCGGTTTAGCAAACCGGTGCCTTCAGCCTCTCGGCCACCCCTCCTGGACCGAGCGCAAAATTGATGTCGCGCCTCGTTTCCTGGAACGAGAGCAACTTACGGCGCCGCGCGTGGTTGTTCAAGCCATACGCGCCTGTCCCGCCTGCTTTCGGTAGAACGAACCCGGTGCCGGAACCGTTGATTCTGGGCAACCTGGCACCCGCGCTACCGGCATCCAGCAGAACACAAGACAGGGCCAGCCATGCTCCAGTGTTGCGGATGGGCCACCTGGGCTGTACTGTAGGCTCCGCGCAGGCTCCGAACTGTTCGGCTGCCCCCAAGACGCGAAGGCCCCCACCCACGCTTGGAGAGCCCGTACATGAAGAAGGTCACAGTATCTGCAGCAGCACTGCTACTCACTCTGGCAGCTTGCCAGGACCCGGCCTCGCCGGGTCAGCCGCAAGTATCGGCGTCCAAATCCACCGGTTCGGCGAAAGATGCCGCAGCCGAGCTGATACCAGGCCAGTACATCGTAGTGCTGAACGACGGGGTGATTGACGTGGACGCGGTGGTCACCAAGCTCGCCGGAAAGCACAACGGTAAGCTGAAACACACCTACGCTGCCGCGCTCAAGGGATTTGCAGCCGAGCTGTCCAGCAGCGACGCGGCTGCGCTCGCCGCGGAGCCGGATGTGGCGTACGTGGAACAGGATCAGGTGGTCCATGCATTTACGACGCAGTCGAGTGCGACGTTCGGGATCGACCGTGTAGACCAGCGGAATCTCCCGTTGTCGCACACGTACTCCTACACCACGACGGCTTCCAACGTGCGCGCGTACATCATCGACACTGGAATCGAGACGAGTCACCCGCAATTCGGTGGCCGCGCTCAGGCGGTATACGACGCGCTGGGTGGAAACGGGCAGGACTGCAACGGTCATGGCACACACGTGGCCGGTACCGTCGGCTCGGCAAGTTACGGCATCGCCAAGGGCGTCATGCTCCGCGCCGTGCGGGTGCTCGACTGCAGCGGCTCAGGCAGCAACTCCGGCGTGATTGCTGGCATCAACTGGGTTGCCGCCAATCGCATTGCTCCGGCGGTCGCCAACATGTCGCTCGGCGGCAGTTTCTCACAGGCAACCAACGATGCTGTGAACAAGCTCGCCAAGGCTGGAGTGTTCATCGCCGTCGCAGCCGGAAACTCGAACGCTGATGCATGCAACAGCTCGCCGTCGAGCGCGGCAAACGCCACGACGGTCGCCGCATCCACGTCGACCGATGCGAAGGCTTCATTCTCAAACTACGGCGGCTGTGTCGACGTATACGCGCCAGGGTTGAACATCACTTCAACATGGTTGAACGGCGGTACCAACACCATCAGTGGGACGTCGATGGCATCACCGCATGTGGCCGGAGTCGCCGCGCTGTACAAGGCGACCTATGGAGACGCGTCGTACTCGACGATCCGTAGCTGGATCACCAACAATGCGACCGCAAACGTGATTACAGGGAACGTGAGCGGCACGCCGAACAAGCTGCTGTACAAGGCGTCACTCTAGCTTTTCGGGATTTGGTAGCTCGAGCGTATGGCTCGTGACAGAGGTGCGTGGGAAGCTTACCCGCGCACCTCTGTCGTATCTGATGCGGCGCCTGAATAGCGGTCCACTGCACTAGAGCGGGCGAACAGTGCCGCGAACCCGCGAACCGCATCCCATTCATGGTGCTGCACGGCTGGCGGTGAGTCAAGCGGATCGGTTGATTATGGCATGCGCAGAATCGTATTGATAGCCTTCGCCTTGTTCGTTCCGATGGCGCCCGCGGCCGCTCAGGACCACACTGTATTCACCCACGCCGACACCGTGCGCGGCTCGATAACGCCCGCGCGTTCGTGGTGGGACGTGACGTTTTACGATCTGCACGTTCGCGTGCAGCCGTCCGATAGTAGCATCAGCGGCTACAACGGGATCACGTACCGTGTGGTGAAGCAGCCAACTCGCGAGCTGCAGATCGACCTTCGGCTCCCGCTACAGCTCGACAGCGCGGTGCAGGATGGACGACGGCTTGCCGTACGGCGCGACAGCGAGGCTTACTTCATCAACCCGCCGCGCTCGCAGAAGCTCGGTGACACGCGAACGGTGATGG
This sequence comes from Gemmatimonadaceae bacterium, assembly GCA_051001375.1. Taxonomy (GTDB): domain Bacteria; phylum Gemmatimonadota; class Gemmatimonadetes; order Gemmatimonadales; family Gemmatimonadaceae; genus Fen-1247. The sequence goes on along the minus strand of JBPCNJ010000124.1, from coordinate 3,629 downwards.
CGTACTACCACGGCCGGCCGCGAGTCGCCAAACGTGCACCGTGGGACGGCGGCTTAGTGTGGGGAGCCGACTCGCTCGGGAGGCACTGGATCGCGACGGCATCGGAGGGGATCGGTGCGAGCATCTGGTGGCCGAACAAGGATACACGCGCCGATGAGCCGGACAGCCAGCGCGTGGCGATCACCGTTCCGGATTCGCTGATGGACGTTTCCAACGGCCGGCTCAGAAGTGTGCGCGGAAACGGCGACGGAACCAACACTTACGAGTGGTTCGTCACCAACCCAATCAACAACTACGACGTAGCCGTCAATATCGCGCACTACGCCCATATCGCCGATTCCTACGATGGCGAAGGCGGTAAGCTGACGCTCAACTACTGGCCGCTCGAGTACCACGCCGACACTGCCGCCAAACAGTTTCAGCAAGTCAAGCCGATGCTGCGCTGTTTCGAGCACTGGTTTGGCCCATACCCGTGGTATGCGGATGGGTACAAGCTGGTTGAGACGCCGCACCTGGGGATGGAGCACCAGAGCGGCATCGCGTACGGCAATCACTATCTGAATGGTTACCTGGGCCGGGATCGGTCTCACACCGGGCTCGGGCTCAAGTGGGACTTCATCATCGTGCACGAGAGCGCTCACGAGTGGTTCGGCAACAATATCACCGACAAGGATGCCGCCGACATGTGGGTGCACGAGGCCTTCGCCGACTATGCTGAAGCGTTGTACACCGAGTGTCAGTCAGGTAAGGAAGCGGGAGCGGATTACGCGATTGGGAAGCGCGTTGATGTGAAGAACGACTCTCCAATTGTCGCGCCGTATGGCGTGAACGCAGAGGGTTCTGGTGACATGTACAACAAGGGTGGCAACATGCTTCACACCATTCGCCAGATCGTGAACGACGACGCTAAGTGGCGCGCCATCCTGCGCGGACTCAACAGAACGTTCTGGCATCAGACGGTGACCGGAGACCAGGTCGAGCAGTACATCAGTCAACAGGCGGGCGTCGATCTTAGCAAGGTGTTCCAGCAGTATCTCACCACGACGCAGATCCCGGTGTTCGAGTATAAGTTGAACGGGTCCACCCTTTCGTATCGTTGGGCCGACGTCGTTCCCGGCTTCAATATGCCAGTGCGGGTGAAGGTCTCCAGCGACGCGTACGCCCTGGTCCGGCCGACGGCAACATGGCAGACCACGCAAGTGAATTTCACGAATGGTGCGATGTTCGCCGTGGACCGCAACTTCTACGTGGTATTGCGGGCTAGATGATCGATCTAAACGCGAGCCGCGTCCTGGTAACGGGAGGCGCGGGCTTCATAGGAAGTGCTCTCGTATGGGAGCTCAACCGGCGCGGATGCGACAACATCGTAATCGCGGATTTCCTGGACTCCGATGACAAGTGGCGCAACCTGGTCCCGCTCCGGTTCGAGGACTACCTGGAAGCGGACGATCTGCTGCCGCGCCTAGCCTCGGGCACGCTCGGCAAATTCGATCTCGTGCTGCACATGGGGGCATGCTCCGCGACCACTGAGAGCGATGCGGCGTATCTGGTGCGGAACAATTACGAGTTCACCAAGAGTCTCGCGGAGCACGCGCTCGCGAACGCCTCGCGTTTCGTATACGCATCGTCGGCGGCGACCTACGGTGACGGCTCGGCCGGTATGAACGACAGCAGCGCGCTGGACAATCTCGACGCGCTGCGCCCACTGAACATGTACGGCTACTCCAAGCAGCTCTTCGACTTGCATGCTGCTCGCCACGGCTACGTCGACCGGGTTGTGGGGCTCAAGTTCTTCAACATTTTTGGTCCGAACGAGAACCACAAGGGAGAGATGCGCAGCCTTGTCAACAAGGCATATGCGCAGGTCGTCGAAACCGGTGAGATACGCCTGTTCAAGAGCTATCGCGCCGAGTACGCACACGGTGAGCAGCGGCGCGACTTCCTGTACGTCAAGGACGCCGTTGGGATGACGCTGCATCTAGCCGCGAACGACAGTGCGTCTGGCCTGTTCAACATCGGCAGCGGCGAGGCGCACAGTTGGCTTGATCTCGCGGACGCTGTATTCCGCGCGTTGGGAAAGGAGCCCAACGTCACCTTCATCGACATGCCAGCGGAGCTGCGCGCCAGGTACCAGTACTTTACCCAGGCGGATATTGGTCGGCTCCGGGCCGCGGGATACGGTGCGCCGATCACCCCGCTCTGCGATGCGGTGGAGGACTACGTGCGCGATTATCTCGTCAGCGTTTCACGGCGAGGGGACCAGCTGGGGAAATGACCGTGGAGGGGCGACCGCTGGTCGCCCCTACAACAACACTGGCTGGTTAGAACGTGACTGAGTGCTGCACACATAAGGAGGCGGTGGGATTCGAACCCACGGTCCCTTACGGGACTCTGGTTTTCAAGACCAGCTCATTAAACCGCTCTGACACGCCTCCGGTACAACGGCAGCTTACAACCCGTTGCGACTCGCTACGTCCGCATCACAACCTATTGGCTCCCGCCGGTCGCTGCCAGGAGCCTGCCCAACTGGTTGCTCTGGGCGATGCGTTCCGCTGTAGCCAGTACTCTTTGTGCATCGGCCGGTCGACCAGCCTGTTCTAATGCCTGTCCGAGCACCGCACCGGTGCGAACGTAGGCGAACGGGATACCAACCGACGGGCGATCTATCCAACGCGTCCGGTCCGCTAGCGAGTGTATACCCTGGAAGGACTTGGTCCAGAGCCCGTACGTTGTAGCGAGATCGAACCAGCCCTCGCCTTCCACTTTCATTATCGTGGGCGATGGAGTCGGCACATTGGCGACGAGCTTTCTCGCCAAACCCGTGGTGATCAGATGATCGCCAAAACCCATCTCATCGGGGTACGTGCCGTCGGTGCGGCTGAAGAACACGGGCGTGCCGGGAAACGCGTCGCGAATGATGTACAGCACGAACAGATCCGCGCGCTCCAGGCCTCGATATCCGTTGCCGAGATCGCGCGCCTGCACCGTGAACGTCGCCCCGCTGGCCGTCTTCAGCTCCTGCGTTCCGTTAATCTCGACGATCTGTGGTACCGCGTCCGACTGAGCGAAGTTCAGAGTTACCGGTGCTCTGGTCGGCATCGGCCAATTGCGGCCGGCGTAAACCGCTGGCCCGCCGGCCATGTCGTACGGGCGGATCGGGTTCCGGATGAGCTGCCTCGTGTACCAATCCGTATTGAGCAGCGAAGTGACTAGCACCGTAACGTCCTTCCGGATGCCCTCAACCTCCTGTGCGTACCAGAGTGGAAAGGTGTCGTTATCACCCACGGTGATCAGCACGCCGTACGGCTCAACCGAATCGAGCAGATCGTGCGCAAAGTCGCGTGTGTCGGTCTGCCCGTGACGTGACGCGGACGACCAGTTTGCGATCAACGGAATGATGGCGATCAGCAGCAGCGGCGACGCCGCGATCCAACTACGCCGGCGCGGCACCTGAACCGTCTCGCCGCCGACACGCGCGGGATCGGAGCCAAGTATCTGAGCCACCTGCTCCCAGACGTAGAAGAGGCCCAGCGCAACCCATACGCTCCACGCGCTATAGCTCCACAGATAGAAGTAGTCGCGGTCGCGCACCTCGCGCGGCACTGCGTCCCCAAGCTCAGGCGCTTGCG
>JBPCNJ010000123.1:0-7278 GCA_051001375.1 Gemmatimonadaceae bacterium | reverse complement strand
AGTGCTTTGGAGAGCGCTTCCAGTGCAGCAGGCGGGATTGCTGGAACCGAAGCGGATGGAGCAACGGTGTGGCTCGGTGCCGCGGCGTGGTACTGTTGCATCGTCATGGTCGCGAGCTCCGAGTTGCAGGTGATGACTGGGGTAACAAGGTGCGTGTCACTTTATGACCGTGCGGTCCGTTGCGATCGTTGGTCCGCTGTTCGTCGAAGCCGCGCCTTCGCTTTGCTGCTGGACGGCGTTGCGCATCTGCCTGTAGATGGATTCGCTCAAACCATGCTGCCACTTGACCGGAGTATCGGACGCGACTTTCTGGTCCAGTAGCCCGGTGAACATCTCTTCACCCGAGCCACCGTCGAACATTCCATCGGTCGGCACGGTCTCGCGCATGGACTTGTACATCTGTTCGACGAATGCTCCCTCCATCTGCTGCGCGGCCTTTTTGAGCTTTGCATCCTTGATCGCGGCGGTGCCAGCGAGTGGATGACTCAGACCAGGCGAAGGCGGCACTTTCGGCGGGATCTTCATCGTACGGTAACTTCGGCGGAAAGCGCACCGACTTCGCGCAGCGACTCGAATATCGCCGCAATATCGGACGGTGATGTCTGCACGGCTTGCAGTGCCGCGGCCACCGTCTGCACCGACGCGCCGTTGGCAATGTGCACCGCCTGCGTACCGGTGGATGGACCGTTCGGGTCCGCTGGCCTCGCGGCCGGAGCAGCGCCGCCGCCGGTTGCACCAATCGTGAGCGTTACACCGCCATGACTCACCACGGCTCCGCCAACGGTGATGTCACCACCGGCCACCACGCTTCCATCGCGACTATCAATCACGAGGCGATTGGCGCGATCGGGGGTGACCTTGAGATCCTGAATCTTTACGAGCGTTGCGGCTCGATCGCCACTGGCGGGAATTGATAGTGCAATCGACCCGGGATCTTCCACCTTGGCCGTGTTACCGCCGATTGCCTGATTGATGGCGGCCGCGATCTTGGTGGCCGTTCCAATGTCAGGCTCCTTCAGCAGCAGCTTGGAAAAGCTCGCGAAGTTGGATTGCGAAACGGCGCCTTCGAGCAGCCCGCCGGCCGGGATTCGCCCTGATGTCTCGACGGTAACAAAGTCGCGTGAGTTGGCGTTGCCATCGCTCAACATGACGGAGCCCTGCGCGGTGCCGAGCGACCGCGTTCCAGCGTCGGTGACGAGCGGCGTCATCCACAGAGTGCCGCCACGCAGCGAGCGAGCATCACCGAGGGAGGATATGGTGACATCGAAATGGCCGCCGGAACGGAGGTACGGTGATACTTCTGCCGTAACAAGTACGGCGGCTGCGTTACGCGTGCGTAGCGCTTCAGCCGGGATCTCGATGTCGAAGCGACGCAGCAGATTGGCTACTGACTGTACGGTCTGGCCGCCGCTGCGACCGCCGACACCACGATCACCAGTTCCGTCGAGGCCCACTACTATACCGTAGCCGAGCAGCCTGACCGGCGTGGATCCATCCGTGATGGTTATGTCGCGAATACGTGCATCCTGCCCATGTGCTTGAAACGGCAGCAGCGCGAACACGCCAAGCGCGATCGCAACCATTTCTAGGATACGTCTCATGGCCAGAAAGCTCCCAGCAGTCGGCCGATGATGCCGCTCTTGGCCTTACCCAGCGGACCCTCGGCCTGGTAATCGAGCTGCGCGTCAGCCAGGCGGTATGACTGCACAATGTTCTGAGGTGACACGTCCTGCGTTCTCACCCAGCCGGAGAGCGTGAGGTTGACCTTGCTCTGCTCGACGTTGATCGCCTTGGCGCCCTTGAGCTGCATGATTCCGTTTGGCGCTATCGAGACGACGCGCGCGCTCATCTCTGTGGTTAATCTGTTGGTGCGTGCATCGAGGCCGCTGTTCTGCGATTCGTTGTCATTGTTGGAGTTGATGCCGAACTCCTTGCTGCTGGACGGAGTGTTGAGCCCGAAACCGAGGGTGCGACGACGGCTCTCACGCGCGTTCACCTGCTTGTCCAGCGAAGTGAGCGTGTACTCGTCGACCAGAATCGTGACGATATCGCCGAGGTGATAATCGCGGCGATCGGAAGTCCACGACTGGCGCCCGGGAAGCGAAGTTGATGTGAGTACTGGAGCGCTGTCTGCGGCTGTCGGTATGCCCTTCTTGTTGCTGCTCTGCTTCGCCGGCGCCTGCGCCTGCGCGGCGGAAACGACGAAAGCCGCCGCTGCACCCACCGCGATCGCGGCAATTCTTCTCATTGCATTCACATGACCCTCACGGTGTTGGCGCCAGCGACCACACCGCGAAGTCGCTTTCTGTTGTCCAACCTGACGTACACTTGCTCTCCCTCACCACCACTTCCGATTGCGGTGCCGCGAACTTTGATGCTGACCCCTGGAGCTGAATAGACGACATCGACAGCGTCACCGTTTGAGACCAGATCAGGCCGTGACACACCGGGCTGCCGCAGGATCTCACCAGTGCGAATGCCACGTCGCGCGACCCAGCCGGGGGCGACATGTGCGGTGTCTAACGAAATCGCCGAGACACCCGTCGTGTCAATCCATTTCATATCGGTAGCCGCCAGCACGTTGCCGCGCGCGAGATCGCGCGTAGCGATCGCAATGCGTGTAGATGCAGTGGTGGATGCGCTTGCTGTCGTGCTCTGCGCACGCGCTGCTTGAGTCGCACACATGACCGTCGCGATTACTACAAGTAAGGCTCTGTTCATCGCTTATGCAGCACTACCGCATCAGTGAGTTGGCGACCTGCGACATGTCTTCGCTGTTCTTGATCGCTTTGGAGTTGATCTCGTACGCGCGCATCGCAGTAATCATGTCGACCATCTCCTGCACGATCTCGACATTGCTGGACTCGAGATATCCCTGTGCAAGGCGCCCCATTCCCTCGTCCTGCGGAAAGCCACGCACGGGCTCACCGGAGGCAGATGTCTCGGTGAACAGATTCTCTCCCTTTGATTCCAGACCGGACGGGTTGGCGAAGCGCACGAGCTCGATGCGACCTAGCTCCTGATCGGTGCCCTTGCCACCAACACTCTTGGCCGTAACCACGCCCGTTGCGGAGACAACGACACTGCCCGCGTCGCGCGGGATCTTGATCGGGGGCTGTACAGCGTAGCCACCGTTCGTTACGAGCACGCCCTGATCGGAAACCTGAAAGCTTCCGTCGCGCGTGAATGCCGCGTTGCCGTTCGGGAGCTGCACCTGGAAGTAGCCCTCGCCTTCGATGGCCAGATCGAGTGGGCGCTCAGTCTGTTCCAGTGCGCCTTGCGACTCGACGCGCTGAACGGCGTTCAGCCGAGTGCCGCGTCCGACCTGGATGGATGGGAGCTGCTCGGTGTCGCGTGATCCAAGTGTGGCGGGACCCTGTACCGTTTGATACAGTAGATCCTCGAAGTGTGCGCGGCTGCGTTTGAAGCCGGTGGTGTTGACGTTGGCAAGATTATTGGCGATGACTTCCGTGCGCGTCTGCTGCGCCGCCATGCCGGTCGCCGAGGTACGAAGTGCTGGGTCCATTGTGGCTTCTCCTTAGTTTACGGGACGGCCAAGCTCGGTGGTCGCGATGCCGCGTGCGCCGTCGAGGGTGGTCATTGCTTTCTGCACGGCGGTGTACGCGCGTTGGATCGAGATCATGTCTACCATCTCGCCGACCGAAGAGACGTTGCTCTGCTCCAGCGAGCCCTGGCGTATCGAGTTTGTTTCCGCGTCCATCTTTGTGCGCTTGGACGGTGGAACGAACAGGCCACTTCCTTCGCGTGCAAGCGGCGTGTTGTCGGGAACTGTCTCAAGCCTCAGGCGCCCGACTTCGGCCTTGTCCACGGTAACCGCGCCTGAGTGCGATATCCTGACCTCACCGGTGGTACTGTTGCCGCGCGAAGAGACGCGCACGGGGCCACTCTCGCCCATCAGCGCGTTGCCTGCCGAGTCAGTGAGCGTGCCGGTGTCATCGACGTGCAGCGATCCTCCGCGGGACAGGCGCTCGCCGTTGGGCGTGTTCACCACGAAGAAGCCGCGCCCCTCGATTGCGACGTCGAGCGGATTGCCAGTGGTATTGAGCGGGCCGGGGCTGAAATCAGTTACAGCGTTCGCGGCTGGGAGCGCGCCTTCGACCATCTGCGCGAAGACCTTCTGGCTCTTGAAGCCGTCGGTCGAGACGTTGGCGAGATTGTTGGCTGACACTTCCTGGCGCCGTTCCCAGTATCTGAGGGCGGCGGCTGCGCTGGACATGCCATTTGGTCTGATGCTGGAACCCATTGAACGGATCTCGGGTGAGGACACGAGGTGTATGGGCAAGTGGGGCACCATGTGGGAACTAGATGACCGGGGCTTCCCTCAGCTTGGTTAAGTCGTTTAAGAGCACCGAGTTACGGGAACGGCGGGCGAGCCTTGAGTGACCACTTGGATAGGCACATCTTTCCGGTTCGGAAAAAAATGCCATCAGTGGAGAGGAAAAACGCACCAACAAAGGCACCGACGCCGCAGTGGTTCTACGTGCCGGGCAGATTACGTAGCCGGGCATCCAGGTGCGCGCGGTCGGCGAGACGGTGGAGCAGCGGTCCGTGCTTGCCGAACTCGACCACGCTAACCGACGCGACTGGGCAGCCAAGCCGATAGCGGAAGCGCCCAACGTCGATCCCGATGAGTGCGCAGAGGACAATACGGATCGTCGCTTTGTGCGAAACGACCAGGACATCGCCATCGTTGCAGCGTCTGGTCACGTCTTCGGTGAATCGCAGCACTCGGCTCGCGACCGCGTTCGCAGTTTCGCCTCCGCCGGTAGGGGCGTTCCACCCAGGATCGGCCAGCCAGCGTGTGTAATCATCGTGGTACTCCCGGTCGACCTCTTCAACCGTCTTTCCCTCCCACGCGCCATAACCGATTTCACGAAGTTCGTCCCGGACTTCGGCCGTTACTCCGCTCGTGGCGGCAACAGGCGCGGCGGTTTCCCTGGCGCGATTGAGTGGGCTGGAAAAGATTGCTTGCCATTGCTTGTCGCTATATGCAGAGGCAAACGCATCGGCCATGGCGCGCCCGTCTGGAGTCAGGTCGGGATTCAACCCCGAGCCGCAAAACACGTTGTCGCGACTGCTATCGGTCTGACCGTGTCTCAGGAAATAGAGATTGAGTGCCATTGTGACAATCTACCGAGCCGAGGAAGGCGGCAGGTGAACCCTCAGCGGCAATTGCGACACGAAATGATGAATCATCCTCGGGCGCGGGCGCCATGCCCGGCTACCAGAGACCGCCGAGGAGTAGGGCAACCATTCAGACCGTGCACCGGTCCTGTGTGTCAGGTGCTACATCAGCTCTTGCGATCGTGCCTTAGGTCGCGCGTGTCGCTGCGCAGACCGCGGCGATCGCGCAGCCGGTCGACCGAGTCCGCACGGTAGTCGCGCCGGTCGTTACGGATGTCTCTGCGATCGGCGCGGTAATCAGACGTATCGCCGGAGCGCTTATCCTTGCGAAAATCGCGGCGGTCTTTCCCCAGCTCGCGCTTGTCGCCCTTGAGCTCGCGCTTGTCGCACTTGAGCTCGCGCTTGTCGCCGCCAATGTCACGTCGGTCTGGACAAACGGCGGTGTGAGCGGCGCACCAGGCGGCGCGGGCCGCGGGATCGGTTGAGGTGTTGGTCGTGCTCTGGGCTCCGGCGATGCCAGAGAGAGTGAGCATGGCAGCTGCGAGTGAGGCGGCAATCGTTGTGCGTTTCATAAGGTACGCCTTCAAAGCAGAGGGTAAGGTTCGTGTGCCCGGGCTGGGCCTTCCACGCTAATAGACGATTCTGCTGAGCCATCGTTAATTCGGACAGCGCGCGTCATGTCCGTCGCGTCGCTCAAACGATCGGACCAGAAGCCAGTACGTGAACGTCGAGCTGAGGGTAGGGGATCGCGATCCCCTTCTGCCTGAAATCGCGCAGGATGCGCTCGAATATCCGCCACCGAAGTGCAGCTCGCTCGCGCGGGTCAGCGATGAAGAAGATGAGCTCCAGAGTGACTGTGCTGTCGCCGAGCGCCGTCACCGCCACAGTTGGTGTTGGCTCGGCGATAATGTCGGAATCGTTCGCCACGAGCGCGAGTAGCGATGCGCGCGCTGCGTCGATGTCCACGCCATAGCTCACTCCCACCGGAACACGAACGCGTGTTAACGGCCGCAATGAGAAGTTGTACAGCGTGGTCCCGGTAATCTCCTTGTTTGGTATGACGAGGATCCCTTCGTCACGCGTCGCGATTCGCGTTGTGCGGAGGGTGATTCTTCGTACGCGTCCTTCGGACTCTTTCACCCGCACCCAGTCCCCGACGCGGAGCGATCGATCCCATAGGATCATGAACCCGGAGATGATGTTGGCGAACACATCCTGCGCGGCAAAGCCGACAGCGAGTCCAAGGATGCCGAGCCCGGCGATGACTCCGCCCAGGTTCAGTCCCAGCGTATCAAGCGCCTCGACGATGCCCAGGATCAGTAACGCATACCGCGCGACCGTGAGCCCGAGATCCACGGCTTCGGGAGCTTTGGCGTGGTGCCGAGCTCTTGCGCCAGCAACGGTTAGAGCGGCTGCCGCCGCGTAGAATATGGCGAAGGTGAGGAGCGCCGCCGCGACAACCGTCGCGCCCACAATCCAGGCCGCCAGCAGCGCAGCGGCGAGTATGCCCAGCGCGCCCGCTTTCTGCGCAGCGGTGCCCTCTGCGATTCCCTCTGTCGTACCTTCTGCCGTGCTCGCACGACGCCTTACCAGCGTGCGGATCCACACCGTGAGACTGAGTACCACCGCGGCGACTACGAATGCGACGGCCAATCTCGGTAGGAGCCGTACGACGTATGCATAAGCCCCGCTCGCCCACTGACTGAATCGCTCTGGAACCGAACCTGCCGAGTCGCTGAACAACCGCGTGGCCGCAGTTCCCACCCGTTGCCGGGCACGCGATGTGTCCGGCGAGGGAAAGTGAGGCATTCCGTTTGCCAGGACCTGGAGCCAGAGATGAAAAGAGTGGCGCATCTTCAGAACCTCGCGCGCTGGTGCACAGAGCGCCAGGGGAAGAGCATCACTCGGCCCTGGCACTGCACCGCTCTGCCTGGCGGCGCTGGGGACTGTGACAGAGGAGAACACTGCCCCAGATTTCACATCAGATCTGGAGCTATCGCGATGCCGGCTGAAAATTTCACGGACTTCCCAAGCAGTGCCCCTTTCACTGCGCTTGCGTTCGAGCGTCAATCATCGCGCGAGTCGCTGACACGCGCACGCGCCGTGTACGAGGAGATGAGCCGTAGGCGTACA
>JBPCNJ010000122.1:0-4231 GCA_051001375.1 Gemmatimonadaceae bacterium | reverse complement strand
GCGGTCGATCCCGTTGACCTGGTCGTGCCGGTTAAGGATGCTGAAAGGGCCGCGGTGCTCGTCAAATCGCCACCCGGTCGACCAGTCCCTCTCCGAGCGGGCGCCAATGAAGAGCTGCGCAACGTCGGCCGAAACGGGGAGCCGCGCTATGAAACGCGCCTCCCCCCGATCGGCGCGGAAGTAGTTGCGCGCGTCCCGTCCGAGTCCAAAAGCGAGGAGCGAGTTGACCAGGTCGGAGCGGATCCAGTTGTCGTTGCTGAACGTGCCACGAGCAGCCGAAACGCTGACACCGAACGCGGAGTCGGCGCCGAGGCGCCCAAGCAGCAAGATCGACGGATCGATCTTGCCCAGTTGGGACCGGTAGGTGATAGCCGGATCGACGACCAGCCTGTCGTCGCTCACATGAATCGTGGGACCGAATGGAAGCGACAGGCCGTTGACGCGATCGTATGTCGGGATCTGGAGTCCCACACCGAGCGGAAAGTCCACGGTGACCTGTGCTGCCGCCGTCGAAGCGGCGCAAAGCGCTGTTACGGCCGTCGCTGCACCCAGCGTAACGAGCCGCGCTCTCCTGGACGCAAAGCGCACCACGCATCGCGTCGTCGCCTGCGTCAGCGCGGAGCGCATCAGAGTGCAAGCTCCAGGAAGTTCTGGATCAGCTGCTTCCCATTCTGGGTCAAAACCGACTCCGGGTGAAATTGTACGCCCCACACTCTGTGCTTTCTGTGCCGGAGTGCGTGGACCTCGGATGCATCCTCGTCGCTCCATGCGATCACTTCCAACTCGTCGGGAAGTGTGTCGCGCTCCACGGTGAGCGAATGATAGCGCATCACCTCCGCTGGGTCAGGAATGTTGCGGAACAGTTCCGTGCCGCCATGCCGTATGCGCGAAGTCTTGCCGTGCATCAGACGCTTTGCTCTCACGACGCGTCCACCGTACGCGGCGCCGATTGCCTGATGGCCCAGGCACACTCCCAACATCGGGATCGAAGCACCCAAGTTCCGGATCACGTCCAGGGTAATCCCCGCCTCGGCGGGGGTTTTGGGCCCTGGCGAAAGCAGTATTGCCTCCGGCCGAAGCTCAGCTATCGCAGACACGGCAACCTCATCGTTGCGCTTCACCACCGGATCGGCACCGAGCTCACCGAGATACTGCACGAGATTGTACGTGAACGAGTCGTAGTTATCGATGACGAGGATCATGCAGGGCCGCCTCCGCTCAGTCGTTCGCGCGGATGGAACTGCTTGTGGACGGACCGGAGATATTCGCGGTCCACGTGGGTGTATATCTGGGTTGTAGAGATGTCGGCATGCCCTAGCATTTCCTGGACCGCCCGCAGGTCAGCTCCGCCTTCCAGTAAGTGCGTGGCGAAAGAATGGCGGAGCGTATGAGGAGTCACCCGCTTGGTAATGCCAGCGCTCTCCACGTGCTTGCGCAGGATCTTCCACGCTCCCATTCGCGTCATCGGCTCGCCGCGCGCGTTGAGAAATAGAACTCCCTCACCTTCGCCTCGCTCCAGCTTCGGCCGCAACTCGCGCAGATAGATCGCGACCGCCCCGACCGCTTTACGCCCGATGGGAATCAGACGCTCCTTCGCACCTTTGCCGAACACTCTGATGAGTGACTCGCCAAGCATCAGATCGCGCGTTCCAAGTGTTATCCACTCGCTGACGCGCAAGCCCGCGCCGTAGGCCAGCTCCAGCATGGCGCGATCACGAAAGGCGAGCGGTTCGTCCAGAGATGGTGCTTCGAGAATCCTGGCTACTTCGTCCGCGGTCAGCACGTCTGGCAGGTCGCGCCATCGCTTCGGCGTTTCCAATCGATCACTCGGATCGCGCACCACGTGCCCCTCGTTGATCAGGAAGCGGTAGTACGTGCGTAGAGCGGACACGTTGCGCCGGATCGACGCGGGCGCGAGGCCGAGATCTTTCAGGTGGTATACATACGCGCGCAGCGTTGGCGCGCCGACCTGCTCCGGAGCGCTGGCGCCTTTGGTGAGTGAGTAATCCACGAAACGCGTGAGGTCGCGGTTGTACGCTTCAACAGTGCGCGGTGAAGCGCCGCCCTCAAGTGTCAGGAAATCCCGGAACGGCTCGAGCCAGAACGCGCGCGCCATGGAATCGCGGCTTGATTCGACTCGTGCGTCCTCTCGCTGCGCTTTAGCGCTCACGCGTGAGAGTGGCGACGGCGATGCAGGCGACGCCTTCACCGCGTCCAATCCACCCCATCCCCTCGTTCGTCTTCCCCTTGACGCTGACCGATTCGGGCGAGACGCCGAGCGCCTGAGCTAGCCTGGCGCGCATAGCCGCCGCGTGCGGACCGATGCGCGGAAATTCCGCGACAACGGTCACGTCGACGTTGTTGACAGAGTGCCCGAGCGCACGCACCGCCTGAACGGCGGAGCCGAGCATATCGATTGAATCACGGTCCTTGTTGGCGGCCTCGGTATCCGGAAACAGAGCGCCAATGTCGCCGGCCGCGGCGGCACCGAGGATCGCATCCGTCACCGCGTGCGCAACCACGTCCGCGTCAGAGTGGCCCCGCAGCGAAACGTCCGCGGGTATGCGAACGCCGGCCAGTATCAGTGGCCCGCCGGGTGTAAATCGGTGTGAGTCGTAGCCGATGCCGACGCGCGTGGTCACGCGGGACTCACCCGTCCGTCGCGCGCAATCACGCGGCGAGTGTCAGAATCGAGTAATCCTGGCGTCTGCGCGCGGGAGTAAAGCCCGCGTCGCTGATGAGGCGCTCGATTTCCGCTGTCGTGGTTCTGTGGGTCGTGTTCGCGGCTGACACGACGTTCTCCTCGATCATGAGCGAGCCAAAGTCGTTGCAGCCGAAACGGAGCGCAAGCTGCCCGATCTTCATCCCCATCGTGACCCAGCTGGACTGAAGATTGGGCACGTTGTCGAGCACGATGCGCGAAATTGCGACGGTGCGGAGATACTCCACCGCGTCGGTTTTGGGTTGGTGCGACATGCGGGGCGTGTTCTCCGGCTGCAATGGCCAGCAGATGAAAGCCGTGAAGCCCCCCGTGCGAGCCTGCACCTCACGCACGCGGTCCAGATGCTCGATGCGTTCTTCCAGGGTTTCGCCAATTCCGTACATCATCGTTACGGAGGTCTTCATCCCTTCCCCGTGCGCTATCTCCATGATCTCGAGCCAGCGATCGGCGCCGGCCTTTTTCCTGGCCACCTGGTCGCGCACGCGCTGCACCAGAATTTCACCGCCGCCGCCCGGGACGGAGTCGAGGCCCGCCGCCTGCAACTCGCGCACTACGTCGCGGGCATTCATGCGGAAGCGCGTCGAGAAAAAGTCGATCTCGCTCGGGCTGAAGCCGTGGATGTGGATTGGGTGGTTCCGCTTGATGTAGCGCAGTAGCTCCAGATACCACTCGAAGGGGATGTACGGATTGTGACCACCCTGAATCAGAATCTGAACACCGCCGAGCGCTTTCGCCTCGTCGATCTTCGCGCCAATCTGTTCGAAGGAGAGTGTGTAGCCCTCGTTGTGTTTCGGACTACGATAGAACGCGCAGAAGCCGCAGTCAGCCACACACACGTTGGTGTAGTTGATGTTCCGGTCAACGATGTACGTGACGACGTTTTCCGGATGCAGCTTCTGCCGGACGCGGTCAGCCTCGGCGCCAAGCTCGAGCAGCGTTGCGGTCTTGTAGAAGTCTATGATATCACGCATCGTCCGGCTCGCCTCAGGCGGCGGTTAGAAAGGATAGCGTACCGTTGGGCACTCGGCCACGCTGCACCAACCGACGGAAGAATTCCGTGAGCCCGGCCAGGTGCGGGTAGGACAATCCGTAGTCAAGTCCGGACAGATATTCCTCGCAACTATCCAACGGAACTCCCATTGCGGCGCTTGCCTGCTGCGCCAGGACGTCCAGGTTCGCGACGCCCCAGTCGCGCGACTGAATTAGCCGCGCGTGCACGCCGAGTGCGGCAGCGACGTTGACGCTGCGCCGCGCAACCCAAACGGCGAAGACGAACGGCAGGTCTGTCCAATCTTTCCAGACGGCGCCCAGATCATACACATACGGGTACGCTGCACTATGCGCCAGTACCAGCGCGGCGTCCCCGATCACGAGTCGCGCAGTGCCGGCCTCAAACCGATCGATATCCGTTATCTCCGCGTCACCCGCAACGAAGTGCGGCGACGCTTTCCACACGTGCTCGAACAGCAGCTCGAGCAAGGCCACGCTCGTCATGGAGCTGCGCGACAC
>JBPCNJ010000121.1:0-13201 GCA_051001375.1 Gemmatimonadaceae bacterium | reverse complement strand
TGAGCGTCTCGGCCGCGCCGGATGCCAGAGTGCTGCTCTTCACGAGCGCAGTGCCAGCGGAGGGGAAGACCACGACCGCAGCCAGCTTTGCTGCCGCGCTCGCACGGCGCGGCAGCAATGTCGTGCTCGTCGATGCGGATCTGCGCCGCGGGACGGTTCACACACTTTTCGGCGGTGTGCGTTCGCCCGGTCTCACAGATGTGCTGCGGGGCGCCGATCTCTCGCTGGCCTTGCGCCTTACCGAGATCGGCGGTCCCGGCAGTGTATCGTATATCCCGAGCGGAACGTCGGGTGAGGCGCCCACCTCCTTGCTGGGATCGGACCGCACGCGAGACGTACTCAATCAGTTACGCGAGATATTCGACGTGATCATCATCGACTCGGCGCCGCTCAACGTCGTGGCCGACGCAGCCGTGCTTGCCCGTATGGTGGACGGTGTGATCCTCGTAGCCCGTGCCGAGGTCACCCCGCCACCGGCCCTACGACTCGCGGTCGATCAGTTGCGGCGAGTCAATGCGCTGATCCTGGGCACGGTGCTCACCGATATGGACCCACGCCGCGATCGGGGCTACGACGCGGCGTACGGGTACTATTATGGCGCGGAGCCGCACCCGGCAGGGCACTCCATTTGAACCGCGTCCCCGCCACTTTTCATTTCGGGCGTCGGTGGGCGGAGCGTCTCCCGCCCGTAGCGACCCCGCGCACGTGAGCGTGTTCAGTGCGGCGCGACTCGCGCCGGCGCTCCCAGAGGATGAGGCAGTCACGAGCGAGCAACTCCTGCACCGCGCGCGTGCCGGAACTCGCCTGATGACGGCGCGCGGCGCTGCCATGCGGGGGATAAGCATCGGCGCCAATCTGGTCCTAGTCGCCCTGGTGACGCCGCGTGAGTTGGGCTTGTTCGCTGTCGTGCGTGGGACTTTGCTCATCTCCCACATGCTCTGTGACTTGGGGATTCCGCGCGCCTTGCTCCGGCGGGCCGGGTCGCCCACTGGCGTGGAATACGCCGCGCTTGCCGGGCTGCATGCGACGATCGCCGTGGTCATCGTCGCCGTCTGCAGCTTCTGGCCGTCGGTAGCGCTGGGCTTCGGCGCGCTCGACATTCGCTGGCGCTGGTGGATGATGCTGACCCTCGGGACAGCGCTGGTCCTCCCATTCGGCACCGGGGCGCGTGTGCGCCTACAGCGATCACTGGCGTACGAGAGGATCGCCATCGCCGATGTTACGGGCGTCCTCGTGCAGAATGTCGGACTGCTGCTATTCGCTTTTGCCCGAGCATTCTCCGAAGGGGTGTTCGTCGCTGTCGCCGCCGCGATCGTCATCACGAATGGCCTGCTGTACCGCTGGTCGCCCGGACCACTGCCCAAGCTCGACGTCGGTCCGCTCCGCTCGCTGATGCGGCAGTCGAGCGGATTCATGGTTTCGTCCTGGCTGTCATCCGCGCGTGAGTCCGGCACTCCGGTGTTGATCGGCAAGCTGTTCGGCCTCCAGGTTGCTGGAACGTGGGCCTTTGCCGTGCGCCTCGGCCAGCTCCTCGATGTGACGTTCGATGGCTTCCGAAACGCAACGATCCCCGCCTCTGCGCGACTCATTCACGACCGGCCGGCCCTCCGTCGGCTCGTCACCGCCACCCTGGCCGGTACATCGGCGCTCGCCACTCCGATCGCCGGGGTCACATTCGTCACCCTGCCCATCCTCGCCGTCATCTGGCCCAAGTGGCGTGCCGGGATTGAGTTAGCGCAGGTGTACCTGCTGTGCTACGCCATCTCCGGGATCGTCGTGGCCAGCCTTGAGGCCGCTGTTGTCGCGACGCGCGGTGCCGTCGTCATGCTCGCCGAGCACGGATCGGCCCTCGCCGCCGCCTGGATCGGTCTCCTCATCGTCCGTAGCGTCGGACTGCATAGCCTCGTGTGGGTCGTTTTCCTGATGAGCGCGGCTCCCGCTCTTGCTTTGCTCTTCCTCACGGACGTTACCGTTCGACCGGAGTGGAACCGGCAGCTCACACGTCTGGCCGTGTCTCTGGTGACGGGACTGACTCTCTATGTGGTGTGCGGCCACTTGCGCGCTCCTCCGGTACCGACGGCCGCGATAGCCTCCGCTGGAATCCTCGTCTGGCTCCGGCCGGTCACTCGGCTGCGCCAGATGCAATCGGTTTTGGGACGCATGGTGCGTCCCGGCCCGCGCTCCCGCGTCGTGGCCACCTGACGGCATC
The DNA here is from genome assembly GCA_051001375.1 of Gemmatimonadaceae bacterium. Taxonomy (GTDB): domain Bacteria; phylum Gemmatimonadota; class Gemmatimonadetes; order Gemmatimonadales; family Gemmatimonadaceae; genus Fen-1247. The sequence continues at coordinate 10,992 of JBPCNJ010000121.1, read as the reverse complement.
GCGGCATACCAATGCAGCCATCTTGCGAAGCCACCAGGCTCGACTCCATAGCGAGTGCCATGAGCATCGCGCTCGTCCACGACTACTTCTACCAGGCGGGCGGAGCCGAGCGCGTCGTGGAAGTGCTCCACCGGATGTTCCCCACGGCGCCCATCTACACCACCATCGCCCATCCGGAGCGGATGTGGCCAGGGCTGCAGGACGCCGACTTTCGACCGTCGTGGATGCAGCGCCTCCCCGGAATGGGACGGTGGTTTCGTGCCTATTTACCTCTGTATCCTCGGGCGATCGAAAGCCTCGATCTGCGCGCCTACGACCTCGTCATCAGTAGCAGCTCGGCCTTCGCGAAGAGCGCAATCGTTCGCAGTGATGCCTGCCACGTCTGCTACTGCCACACACCCATGCGGTTCGCCTGGGACTACGAACGGTATATCGCGCGAGAGCAGTTCGGGCGACTCGCCAGGATTGCTTTGCCGCCCCTCGTTCAGCGTTTGCGCCGGTGGGACAGGCGAACCGCCGAGCGCGTTTCCACGTATATCGCCAACTCCGGCACGGTGCGCGACCGAATCCGTCGGTGCTACGGGCGCGATGCCGAAATCGTGTTCCCACCAGTCGCGTTGGACCGCTTCGCCGCCGTGGATGAGGACGCCGATTATTACCTGATCGTATCGCGGATGTCACCGTACAAGCGATTGGACATCGCCGTCGAGGCGTTCACGCGGATGGGGCGTGAGCTGCTCGTCATCGGAGATGGCCCCGGGCGCGCGATGCTGGAGCGTATGGCGGGACCCACGATTCGATTCGCCGGGACGTTGAGCGATGCCGAGGTGGCTCGACATTACGCGCGATGCCGCGGGCTAATTTTTCCTGGCGAGGAGGACTTTGGCATCGCGCCACTTGAGGCAAATGCCGCGGGGCGGCCAGTAGTAGCGTATGCGGCAGGCGGAGCGCTCGACACAGTGGTGGATGGCCGCACCGGGGTGCTGTTCTACCAGCAGACCGCGAGTGCCCTGTGCTGGGCCGTCGAGCAATGCGATGCCGCTGCATGGGACAAGAAGGCGCTGCGGAGGCACTCGGAGCAGTTCAGTGAGGGCCCATTCCGGGAACGCATGGCATCTGTCATCGAGCGCTCCCTAGACGCTGGCGCGTTGCCGGAGGCCCTCTCCGCCCTTACCGGTGCAGCGCCATGAGCAGAAGCATCAGCACCGAAGCCGCAGCACTAGATTACCGCGCCGGCTACGACCCCGGCGCGATCCACCCGGTTCCGGTGCTGCTGCCCGCGCCGCACGAGGCGCGGCAGCGCATTCTATCCACGCCTCGGGCAGGCACGTGGCTGCGGCGTCGCTCACAGTGGACCGCCTGGCTCCTGGGCTTCTTTGTGCTATACAGCCCGTACGTATTGCCGAGTAGAGCAGAACAGTCGCCCAGAGTCACGGACGTGCTGGGTGTCGCGTTGATGACAGCACTCGCGATAAGGTTTTTCACACGTGGCCTGAACACCCGCGCCACGGTCAAGTTGCTACTGGTCGCGCTACTGGTGCTTCCGTGGATTCTGCGTGAGCTGTTCCAGCCGGGGGGTGGGTTGTCCGACGTGCTTCCGCTCCGGTGGTTATTGGCGCTGCCTTACGCGTATGTCCTGTGGCAGATGGCCCGGGACCCATCCACGCGGTATGCGCTGGCATTCGGGCTGTTCTGGGGGGCAGTGGCGAACCTGGGCGTCGTGGCGCTGCAGGCGGCCGGGTACAGCGACGTTGCGGTGAACCTAGGGCTTGCTTCAGGCCGGTGGGCCACACGGTGGGGCGGGCTCGCCGGCGAGGCGGCGGTGCGCCCGAATGGGATGTGGGGCCATGCGAATGCGTCTACGGGGGTGATTGCGCTCTGCTTCCCGGTTGTGTGTGGACTTGTCGACGAGGGACGGCTCAGCAGATGGTGGGTGCCGGTCGGCCTGCTTGTGGTCGGCATCGCGTCTGCGGTGACCTTGACGCGCTCCGCAACGATCGTATCGGTCTTGGTACTGGTCCTGTGGGCATCGCGCTACTGGCGAACGCCGGGGCAGTTGGCAGTACCTGCTGCGATCGTGGCGCTTGCGACCGCAGTCCTCTTCCTCGTGGGGCCACCCGGTGGCTGGGAGCGGTGGCAGGATCCTAATCACCTGTCGGCGAATGCGGTCGAGCGGGTAAACTCCACGCTGTCCTCGCTCGACTTCGCGCTGGAGCATCCACTCGGGATTGGTTCGGATTACAACGTGTTCACCTGGGACGTGACCGGCGGAGTCGGGGCCACCCACAATGCATGGGTGTTCCTCGCCGTGGTTGCGGGCATCCCCCTCACTCTCGTCATCGCGGCTGGCGTCGTGCGGCAGGCCCTCGTGCTCCGGCGGCGACGAACCATCGAAGGCTGGCTCGCTCTGCAGTGCCTCGGACTGTTTCTGTTCGAGGAGTTCTTCCGAAACTCGGTGTTCACCATCCTCGCGCTGTGGCTATTCCTGACGCCCGTGGACCAGCTCCGCGCCGCAAATGCGCTCCGGACCTGAGTACGTATGAAGATCGTGCTCATCAACTCACTCTATGCGCCGAATGTCGTCGGCGGGGCGGAGCGCGTGGTGCAGAGCCTGGCGGAGGAGCTTGCGGTCGCTGGGCACGAGCCAGTTATGATCAGCCTGTCACCGGATCGCACGGCGACGGTACGAGAGCTGAACGGCGTCAAAAGCCATTATCTGGGTCTCAGGAATGTCTACTGGCCCTTTCACGACGAGCCGCGGCCGAAGCTGGCCAAGCCACTATGGCACGCGATCGACAGCTATAACCCGCGCATGGCCGCGGATGTCGCGGAGATCGTGAGTGCAGAGCGTCCGGACGTCGTCCATACCAACAACCTAGCGGGGTTCTCGCCCCTGGTATGGACGCACGTGAAACGGCAGAAGATTCCGGTCGTGCACACGCTGCACGACTATTCGTTGCTCTGCCCCCGCGCAACGATGTACAACGGCCACAGCAACTGCGTCACACGCGAATGGACGTGCGCGTTGTATACGTGGCCGAGGGCACGGTTGGCGCGCTCGGTGGATGCCGTAGTCGGCGTGAGTGCATTCGTACTCGACCGGCACCTCGCTCATGGCGCGTTCACGGACGTTCCGGTACGGCGCGTGATTCACAACGGGTATCGATCCCCGGTCCACTCAGCGCCCCGGCCGGACCGCGAGTCAAGCGCGCTGCGTATCGGGTTCATGGGACGGCTGATTCCGACCAAGGGGATAGAGTTGCTGCTCAGCGTCCTGAGCACGATGCCGCAGAACGGGTGGGAGCTCTGGGTCGCGGGGCAGGGTGCGCAAGAGTACGTTGCGGGGCTCCAAAGCCACTACCAGGGGGTTCCTGCACGGTACGTCGGCTTCACGGACCCGGAGGCGTTTCTCTCGCAGGTTGACGTGCTCGTCGTCCCGTCCATCTGGCACGAGCCAATGGGATTGGTCGTCATTGAGGCGCTGGCGCATGGAGTTCCTGTGATCGGATCCAATCGTGGCGGGATCACTGAGTTGATCGATCACGGGCGCACCGGTCTGCTGTTTGATCCGGACGAAGCGAGCTCTCTCAGGACTGCGCTCGATCGGTTCATGTCCGAGCCGGGCCTGGCGAGTGGGATGCGCCGGGATTGCCTCGAGCGAGCCAAGCACTTCTCTCCCGTCGGCGTAATGAGGCAGCACGAGGCGGTTTACGGCACCGTGTGCCAGTCGGTCGCGAGCAACGCGGACACGCCGGCTCGGAGCCGCGCGGCAACAGCGCGTACTCCGTGAAGGTCTTCATCAATGGCCGCTTCCTGACGCAGCCAGTCACTGGCGTGCAACGGTATGCTCGGTGTCTCGTCACCGCACTGGATGATCTCCTCGGAGCGGGCGAGCCGCTCGGGAGTCGCAGCACGGTTACGTTGCTGTACCCGCCAGGTGGGCAGCCGCTGCACGAACTCCGCCATATCAAAGCCGTTCGGGCAGGAACTCTTCGAGCCCACGCGTGGGAGCAGACCGAACTCCCGCGCCTCACGCGTGGAGGATTGCTCGTGAGCTTGGGGAACACGGCTCCCGCGCTCAAGCGCTCGCAGGTGGTAGCTATACACGACGCGGCTGTGTTCGCGGAACCGTCCGCATTCTCTCCCGCGTTCCGCACTTGGTACCGGATCCTTCTACCCGTCCTGGGTAGGTCGGCTCAGCGGATCGTTACCGTGTCATCATTCTCACGCAGCGAACTCATACGACACTTGGGCACTCCTGCACACAAGATTCGCCTCGTTCCGAACGCTCCGGAACACATCGGCGCGGCGCGGCCCGACCCCGGTGTTTTCGCCCGGTGCGGCCTGCGCGACAGGAGGTTCATCCTTGCTGTGGGGAGCAGGAGCCTCCACAAGAACTTCCGCGTCGTGGTGGAGGCGGGCCGGCTCCTGGCGTCGGAGCCGTTCGATATTGTCCACGTAGGTGCGGCGAATGACCGCGTATTCGGCGATGTCGCTACGAGCTCCGGGCAGGACGGCACGCGCTTAGTTTCCGCAGGTCGCGTTACGGACGCTGAGCTCCGTGCCCTCTACGAACGGGCTGCGTGCTTCGTGTTTCCGTCCACTTACGAGGGCTTCGGCCTGCCGGCTCTCGAAGCGATGTACTGTGGTTGCCCGGTAATCGCGGCGCGAGCTGCATCAATCCCGGAAACTTGCGGTGACGCCGCCATCTACTTCGACCCGCGTGATCCTGTGGATCTCGCCCAGAAGATCCGCCACGTGATGTGCGACGTAGCTGTCCACGATCAGCTCTCGCGCGAGGGCTTTGCTCGTGCCCGTGAGTTCTCCTGGCCGAAGTCGGCGCTGACGCTGGCACAAGTGATCCGCGAGACGGCTGACGACCCGAGTGGGTCCCACCCGATCGATGATCCTCGATGAGAACAGCATACCTCCGGCGGCGGGAGCGGTTCGACGAGATCTTGCGTGATACGCTCTCGGCAGGCTGGTCCAAGCAGCACGGCAGGGAGATCACACTTCTCCCGTCCACCGCGTCGGCAGGTCGGCCCTGGCTGCTGCAGCCACGGCTCAATGGCTACTACGCCCCGCACACGGGGAGCGCGGTTCGCGCGTTCCTTCGCGACAACTACCGTTACACACCTGTCCGGCGGCGGGCTGCGGCGAAGTGGCTGGTGGGAACGGCGCTGGCTACCCCGATCGCACTCCGCGTTACAGGTGAACCCGCCTTCCGTGTGGTCGGCATGCTCCCATCCGAACAGCACCTGCTGGTCGTTCCTGGGAACCACCGTGTTCGGGTGTTTGACTTCCAATCCGGCTGCTCGCGCGTTTTCCTGAAGTCCGGGTTTGCCGATCGCTCTATCCGCCGCGAGATCGAGGTGAGGGGACAGAGCGATGGGCCATTTCCACGCCTCACGGCCTGGAGCGAGGACGCGACCTGGTTCGAGGAACCGATTGTCGATGGTCGGCCGCTGTTTCAGTGCGCGTCGTGGACCGAGCGCGACCGCGCCGAAGCCGAGCTCCTCGCCACCCTCGAGGCGTGGCTGAGCGCGTCACAGCGTACCGTTCGCGTCGAGGAGTGGAGCCAACTCCTGATGGAGGTCGTTGCGCGCGAATTGCGGTCTCTCGGTCCACGCGTGGATCAGCCGATGCAGCGACAGATTCTGTACTGGTGCGAGCTCCTCGCCGCCGCGGCGCGCCCCCTTGGTGCGATTACAGTCGCCATGTCCCACGGTGACTTGTTTCCGGAGAATGTCCTAGTAGAGCGAAACTCGCGCCGGGTATACATCATCGACTGGGAGCGCTCGCGAGAGCGCTTCTACTGGTACGACCACCTCGTTCTGGGGCTGAGCACCCGGAACCCTAGAGGGATCGCCCAGACGGGAATGGCAGAGCGAATACTGGACTTCGCACGCGGCCGCCGCACGAGCCCGATCCTAGGGCCGCTTCCGGCAGATCGCTCCTGGCGTCGCGCGGCGCTCGCGCTGTTCCTGATGGAGGAGATCGTTTGTCATCTTACCGAGCACAGCAACGGCCCGTTCGGCTCGCTCGCGGAGGATTTTCAGGTCTACCTTTCCGAGCTGATTCAGCTTGGCCACAACCTCGAAAGGCTCCTCGCCCCGCAGCCATTCGCAGTCGGCGCTATCGCACAGCCCTCGCGGTGCGAGGCTCCGGCGAGCGTATGAACGCAAGCTCCCGTGCGTATACGGGTGGCGAGTCCGTCAGGGCACCAGCTCCACAACGAGCGGATGGTCGGGGACGCTGAGCGCGAGGCTCGCGATCGAGCTCGCCTGAGAGACTGGGGATGCGGACTGCAGGGGAACATAGACGTGCGCCTGGCTGACCGGCTGGGAGAGTAACAGGGTGAGCTGTCTATCAGGAACGACCACATCCACCTTCCTCGTCGGGTCATAGCTTGTTACCTCCTGCCAGACAACGAGGTAGAACCGCCCATCGCGCTTGCGAAAGAGCATCCGCTGAACATTCGTCGTGTCACCTGATAGCGTGTACGCGACGCCACCGGGACTGAACGCCGGCCCGGGGTCAGCGAGGAGGCCAATGAGATTCTTTAGCGCACTGTACGCAGGCTTGGCTGTGCCGTCCAGGTGCAAAAGCCCAAATTTGGTTTCCTTGTCCGCCTGGTTCGCACCCTCATCGATTAACTCGTAGGAGAACGTGCGGGGAACACCAGCGTTGAAATATTGCAGGAAGAGGCGTGGCACGTACTTCGCCATTGCCGCTTCCGATACGCCCGGATGACCGGTCGTGGTGTCCAGCAAGGCGGTGTGATATCCCGTTTCGGTGGCCCAGACCATGCGCGCGGCGTTCATTGGCTGCAGGCCGGTGACGTTGTACGTAAATGTTGCCATCGGCACGCGCCCCCCGGCGTAGGAATGCATCACCCCAAAATCCATGTACGCGCTCAGGTCACCAACAGTGCTGCTGTTTGCTGGCCGAGCGAGGCTCGGCCCCAGAACCGGAATGCCGGCGAGTTGCGCATTGCCGTGAACCCGTGCGTACAGCGCGGCCTGGAAGGTCCGGGTTTCGCTCGCCCATGCGGTCCGGCCCGAGAAATCGTGCTCGTTCAGCCCCTCGAAGCTCTCCACGTAGGCCGGGTTCAGGAACCGCAACAGGCGGTCAAACTGGTTCACCTGGCTGTAGTTCGTGTCCCCTTGGGCCGGCATGCCGATGAAGTCGAACCGAATCCCGAGATTGGCCACACTCGCGACTCTGCCGAACACGAGTTGCATCCAGCTGTCGTCGGACACGACACGCGCGCCGTCTCGGACGTGCCGGATGCCCAGCTCATGCAGACGGGGCAGGACGATCGTCGAGAAGCCGGTGCCGTAGACGCCCCCGAGGTAGCTCAGGTGCACGTTGGTGCCGATCGAGTTCACAAAGTCGTCTGCGCGCCGCGCCGGCTGCGTTGTGGGACTGGCCGTCGACGTGCTGCTCCCCCCTGACTGCACCTGCTTCGTATGAAATTGCCGCACCGCCGACGCGCCGGGGCTCATGGACGATGCGTCCACGAGGGTTGTGGGGCGGTCACACCCCAACACGCCGCAGGTAAGGGACGCGACGAGTGCCGTGAGCAGCATTTTGTGATCGTACATGGTCCCTCTTCGTTGGTCCGTTCGGTAGCCCGACGAGCATGGCGTGCGGGTGCACGCGATAGCCTCGTGGCTTTGCGTCCCTGTCTTTAGACAGGTTTGCCTTTCTCGCGACCCGCGAGGGGCCGGGGAGCCAGGCCCGGCGACGTTCGTCACAGCGGAGCCTGCATTTGTGAGCAGACGACCTCCCGGCTCGAGTAGCAACAACCCACACCTCGCGGCGCAACCCTCCCGGAACAGCTATTGCCCTTCTCTGGCTCGCCGCCGTGACGGCTACGCCACCTCGATGTCGCTCCTCGCGCCGCCTCCATCGCGCCATACATGACCACTGCCACCGTTACCGCACCTTCCACTCCGCCCACTTCCGAGGCACGCGCACGCACTCTACTGCGCGAGCTGTTCGGCCATCGGGAGTTTCAGCCGGGACAGTGGGAGCCCATTCGCGCCGTGCTGCAGGGACGCGACGCGCTGGTGGTGATGCCCACTGGGAGCGGCAAGTCACTCATCTATCAGTTCGCGACGCTCATGACGCCTGGGCTCGCGGTAGTGGTGAGCCCGCTCATCGCGCTCATGAAGGATCAGCAGGACAAGCTCAACGAGCAGGGTCTGTCGGCGCTCGCCATGCACTCGCATCTCACCACACGTGAGGCGCGAGACTGAGCGACTGGTGGCAGGAGGCGAGGGCGAGTTCATCTTCATCACGCTCGAGCGTTTTCACGACCGCGAGTTCTTTGAACAGCTCAAGGCACGGGATGTCGAATTGTTCGTCGTTGACGAGGCGCACTGCGTGAGCTAGTAGGGCCATGACTTCCGTCCCGATTATCTCACGCTCGGCTCAGTGGCCGAGCGGCTGCACGAGGCGCTCACGGAGCGTTACGGAGATCGCTTCGGTGTCAGGCTGTAATGGGCAGTAGGGCGCACGGAGACGCAGGAGCGCTTCATGGCCAACGGTTCCAAGGCGATGATTGCCACCAACGCCTTTGGCATGGGCGTGGACAAGCCGGATGTGCGGTTCGTGATTCACTATCAATTTTCCGGGCGCGCTGGAGGCATACTACCAGGAAGCGGGACGCGCGGGGCGTGATGGTGAGCCGGCGATCTGCTCCATCCTGTACCGTGTTGAGGACAAGCGCGTTCAGGGCTGTTCCTGGGCGGTCGTTGCCCGACCTCGGCGGAGGTGGCGCGCGTGGCCCTGGCGCTCGACGGCGGCGCGGGCGGGACAGACCAAGCTCGACGCGATGGTGCACTACTGCCAGACGGTGAATTGCCGCCAGCGCATGATTCTGGAGTACTTTGGTAAGGAGGCGGAGCTTGACTGGCGCTGCCACAATTGCGACGCGTGCGACCTGTTGGACCGGTGGAACACCGAGCGCATAAACCCCCGCTGAGAGCGGACGATCTTGGTCGTGACCTCACCGCGTGGCTGCGCGAGGTCGTGGGCATTTCCTCTCAGGCGTGAGTGGTCGCCGCGGCCCACGGGACAGCGTGGAAGAGAACAATTATCTGGGCAGCAGTGTAGGCGCGCGGCGGTAAGGCGAGAATTTCCTGCCTTACCGCTCTTCTCATCGCCGTGCTCAGCCGATCGGCTTGCCGCCTGTGGCGCCGTAGATCATGCCGGTGATGTAACTCGCCTCGTCCGATGCGAGCAGCACGTAAATGGGCGCAAGCTCCCGTGGCTGTGCCGCGCGCTTCATCGGCGTGTCCTGCCCGAACGTCTTCACCTGCTCTGGCGGCATGGTGCTCGGGATGAGCGGCGTCCAGACAGGCCCGGGAGCGACGGCGTTCACCCGGATCCCCTTGTCGGCCACTCCCTTGGCCAGCCCTTCCGTGAAGTTCTTGATCGCCGCCTTGGTCGACGCGTAGGCGAGTAGCGTTGGCGCTGGCGTGTACGCCTCGACGGAAGTCGTGTTGATGATCGAGCTCCCGGGCTGCATGTGCGGCACCGCCTCGCGCGAGAGCCAGAACGTTGCGTAGACGTTGGTGCGGAAGGTCTGGTCCCACTCTTCGGTGGTGAACTCGCTGATGTCCTTGTGCGTGCGCTGGAACGCCGCGTTGTTCACGAGGATGTCGATGCGTCCGAGCTCGTCCACGCAGCGGCGCACCAAATCGCGGCAGTGTTCTTCCTGAGAGATGTCGCCGGCGATCGTGAGCGCGCGGCGGCCAGCCTCCTTCACAAGCCGCTCTGTTTCTTCCGCGTCCTCGTCCTCGTTCAGATACGAGATGAGCACGTCAGCGCCCTCGCGCGCGAAGGCGAGCGCCACCGCGCGCCCGATCCCCGAGTCAGCGCCCGTGATGAGCGCGACCTTACCCGTGAGCTTGCCGCATCCGCGATATGAGTCTTCGCCGTGGTCGGGCTTGGGCGTCATCTCGCGCTCGGTACCTGGCGGCTGCTGGTGCTGCTCGGGATACGGAGGCTTGGGGCCCTCGTTTTGGGGGTTCTGTGGGTTCTGCTGGTTCTGTGAATTCTGTTGCTGCTGCGCGTCGGCCATTGGTGTTTCGCTCGATATCGTTAGACGCCGCTGAGAGGTGCGAACGTCGGTTTACGCCGTTGCGCAAGCGTCGCGCCGAGGCTGGAGCGGGCGCACGAACCGCGCAGGGAATGCGCAGAGATGCTCCTTGCCGGCACTGTCGGATCAGTGCTCACAAGGGACGACGATCTCGTCAGGTGGATGAGGTATACCGCGCCGTCGCGCCAGCTCACTAATGGGATCCCCAGTTGCTTGTGCAACCGAGCGGCAGAGGCTGCCGCCTCCCGCACTGCCTCATCGAATTCCTCCCCGGATGCAAACAGCCGGGCGACTGTATCTCTATCGGGTGTTCGGATCATGAGTGGAGTGGAGTTCATTGGAATGTTCAGGGATCGGGAGTGCATGAGCTGCCATCTAATTCGGAGCATTGTTACTGAGCGGCCGGAAGCGACTTCTTCCCCGCCGGCCACGTGTTGTTCGTGGTGTCTGCGTCCACCCAGATCCCGCCGTCCAGAGCGAGTGACTGAATTGTTTTCCTTGTCGGGATCGCGACCGTTGCGCGCTGCTGGTTGGATTCCCAGATGGCTGGCGTTTCGTGAATGGTATCGGTGCTGCCGTCGGTGTATCGCGCTAGTATGTTGACCGGTGCGGCCATGCCACCGATGTTGTCGATCACTACCGAATAGCCGCTACCGTTCTTCGTGACGCTCGCGACGGCGAGATCGATGTAGTTGTTACTGAAGTACCAGTTTTGCCAGAACCAGTTCAGATTCCTGCCAGAAACATTGTTGAATGTGTTGAAGAAATCCCAGGGGAGGGGATGCTTGCCGTGCCAGCGGTCCATGAACGCGTGCAGAGACTTCTTGAATTCGGCATCGCCCAACAGGTCCCTGGCCGCGAGGTAGCCCAGCGACGCCTTA
>JBPCNJ010000120.1:0-8631 GCA_051001375.1 Gemmatimonadaceae bacterium | reverse complement strand
CCGGCAACACGGGGCTGTATGTGTTTCCGCTGTGCGTGCTCCTCGCGTTCCTGGTGCTCGCGGCGCAGTATGAGAGCTGGTCGCTGCCGCTCGTGGTCGTGCTCATCGTCCCGATGTGTCTACTGTCTGCGATCGCTGGCGTGTGGCTCACCAAGGGTGATAGTAACGTGTTCACACAGGTTGGTCTGATCGTGCTGGTCGGCCTCGCTTGCAAGAACGCGATCCTGATCGTGGAGTTCGCGCGCGATCTCGAGGCGAAAGGGGAGGATCGAGTACGGGCCGCTCTCGACGCGTGCCGGATTCGACTGCGGCCGATTCTGATGACGTCGTTCGCGTTCATTATGGGTGTGGTGCCGCTCATAGTGTCCAGAGGGGCGGGGGCTGAGATGCGGCACGCGATGGGTGTTGCCGTCTTCTCGGGCATGTTGGGAGTGACGGCGTTCGGGTTGGTCTTCACCCCGGTTTTTTATGTTGTCATCAGGGGTCTGGCGGAGCGTCGCTCCTCGCGTGCAGGAAGTGATGACCCCGAGATGTCGGATGGTTCTCCGGTACCGGTATTCGGTTCAGCGCTTGTGCCCCATGGCGCGCCGGCAATGTTCGTGTCGCCGAAGAGCGGAGAGGCTCATGCGTAGCCGGGCGGAGATGGGGACTTCAGCGCAGATTGATTATCGCCGTGCTCGCTCGGAGCGCGCGTGGCGGCGCACATGGTGGCGCAAGTTGGGTGCAGCAGCTGTATCGGCCGTGGTCATCGGTGTGCTTGGTGCAGGTTCACCGCGGCCTATATCGGCGCAGACGAGCGTGCAGACGACCGCGGTTGTGCCGCGCGAGAGTATCGTTGCGTTCTGGAGCCAGCTCGGAGACAGCACGCTCGCGCAACTCGTGCGTGAGACACTTGCTGCAAATCCGGACGTGCGTGCAGCGGCCGTCCGGATTCAACGCGCACGTGCAGAGCAGCGCCTGACGGGATTTGATTTCGCTCCGACGGTGACGAGCGCTGCCGGGTATACGCGTGGACGGTTGGCTGCTGCGCAGGCACCCGGGGTTCCGGCCGCGTTTCGCGAGGAGCGGCTCCTGTCTGCTGGTGTTGATGCCGCGTGGGAGATCGATGTCTTCGGCCGAATCCGGAACAACTATAGAGGAGCCGGCGCGCTGGTTGCTTCGGCCAACGAGGATTCCCGGTTCGTGCAGGTCTCGTTGGTCTCCGATCTAGTGTCCGCGTATTTCCAGTTGCGTGGCGCACAGGAGCAGCTGGCCGTTGCCCAGCGGAACAGCGCGAACCAGCAGCGAAATCTCGACCTGACTCGCGAGCGGTTGAACGCCGGGCGCGGCACCGCGTTCGACACGGAGCGAGCGCAGGCACAGCTCAGCTCCACACTCGCTGCCATTCCGCTCATCACGTCTGACATAGCCTCGGATCAGAATCTGATAGCGGCGCTGACGGGTCGCGATTCGTCGAACCCGGAGATAACGGTCGCGACCGACACCGTAGTGCCATCGACCGTTCCGCCATCACTTGTTCTGCCATCGCTCTCGCCGGCATTGTCGCAGGCGTTCTCACCAGCCGCGCTATTGGAGCTCACTCGCGGTCGCCCCGATGTACAGGCAGCCGAGCGGTTGCTTTCTGCGCAGTCGTCGTTCGTCGCGGCATCGCGTGCGGAGTACCTACCGCGGCTTACCGTGGGTGGAAGCGTGGGGAGCACGGCGACAGGATTCGGATCATTGGGCGAGGGCGCTGCGTCACGTTATGTCGTGGGTCCGACGATCTCCTGGCCATTCCTGGATCTCGGGCGTACGAGAGCCCGTGTCGACGTGTCGCGCGCCCGAGAAGAAGAAGCGCGTCAAGCGTATCGTGCGATCTCGCTGCGGGCATCGAGTGAGGTAAGCAGCGCACTGTCGAGATACACAGGCGCGCGAGCGCGACTAGCCAGTCTCGGTGATGCAGCCGCGGCGAGCAAACGAGCCGCAACGCTCGCGCGTCTCAGATTCACCGAGGGCGTAAGCGACTTTCTGCAGGTGCTAGATGCGGAGCGAACGCAACTGGATGCAGAGATGCAGCTGACGATGGCGCGAACGCAGGCAGCTGTTGCTTTCGCCACCGTATATCGGGCTGCGGGTGGTTCGCTGCCTCGCCCGTGACACTGCTGGCGTGATATTGCAGGTCACCCTTAACGATCCCGCAATGAATGACGTGACGCGACCCGCGGAGATGCAAGCTGTACTTCAACCTGCCGACATCAACCCCGCCTTTACCGCTGCGTACAGCGCCGGACGCATCGAGGGCTTCCTCGCGCTGTACAAGCCCGATGCGGTGCTGGTTGACCGGCACGGGGCCGAGCACCGCGGGCACGATGCCATTGCCCATGATCTCGTGGGTCTGATCGCGTTCGGCGGCACCATCACGTCGACTAACCGGTACGCGCTCGTTCACGGCCAGGAACGGGCGACCTAGCCTGACGTACCGTCGCCGACGCGGGCCCTCTCAAGTACGCGGAGCAGCACGCGGAGCCCGTCGCCGAGTTCGGTGCGCTCTCCAGGCGTGAGGCCCGCTATCATTGCCGCCTCGAGCCGCATGTCCGCGCGAAACACGCGTTCCACGAGTGCGGCGCCGGATGGGGTGAGTTCGACCAGCATGCTCCGACCGTCGTCCTCGGCCGGCACGCGGCGCACCAAGCTGTGCTGCTCTAGCCGCCCGATGCGGTGCGTCATGCCGCCGGACGACGCCATCAACGAGCGGTAGAGCGCCGTCGGCGAGAGGCGGTACGGGGCACCCGCGCGACGAAGCGTCGCGAGGACATCGAAGCCGGCGCGGTCGAGGCCATGGCTTTCGAAGAGCTGCTCGATGTGACGGCCCGCCAAGTGCGCCGCGCGGTACACTCGCCCGAGCACCGCCATTGGAGATGTATCGAGCGATGGGAGCTCCCGCGCCCACTGCGCGCGTAGGCAGTCGACGTGGTCCGGCGCGCTACTAGCGCCGACAGATTGCACGTCAACGTCGAAGCTCGGCGGGTCATGACGGTCCGCGACGACATGGTCCAGGATGCTCGAAAGCGCACTACCCGCCCGCGCGGCATCGGACGCTGTACTGCTTGCCTGGGTACTATGGAGCGTTCGCGTTCGCTTCATGGGTGATGCTCAGGGTAGCTACGCCGGAGAAGCGAGTCACATCAACACATCTCAACACGTTGGTCACACAGGAAAATGTAACGGATATCTTGACATGAAGATAGATATGTGCATCTTCATGCATGTATCTTCATGTCGAGGTAACCTGATGTTCCGGTCATGGCGTCAGCCTGAGTCCAGCACCCTGCGCAGTGCTACAACACATCGAGCCCTTTGGCTGGGTCTTGTCGGTCCGGTCGCGTGGGGAACGACGTATATAGTCGCGGGCGCGCTCCCACTGGAGCGCCCTGTATGGGCCGCTGCCTTCCGGGCTCTCCCGGCAAGCGGTTTGTTGCTCGCCTGGTGTGCGCTGGCGCGCCGCAAGCAGCGCCGTCAGGCCCCGTCCGCGTCGGCGCACTTTGCGGAGGGGTACTGGCCGGATCCGGCAAGTATGCCGTGGGTGCGGGTTTTTGTACTCGGCGTGTTCAATTTTGCGCTTGTATTCCCATTCATCTTCGTTGCGGTAGCGTACCTCCCCGGTGGGATTGCCTCGGCCATCGGGTCTGTGCAGCCGCTCGTGACTGTGCCGTTTGCGTGGGCGTTGCTCGGCGAGCACCCAAATGCGCGCGTGTGGGTCCTCGGTCTAGTTACTGTCGCCGGGGTATTGCTCATCGTGCAGCCCGGTCGTGTCCCAGGCCTTACTGGCCTCTCACGTCACCAAGCGTTCTCCGCAATCACGGTTCCGCTCAGCCAACGTCCGACGCCTGGTAATCGCCGGAGCCGGAACGTAGACGATCGCGATGTCGCGGCTGGAGTGGCGGCGATGCTCGTCGCGACCGTGGCTCAGGCGTGCGGCAACGTGCTGACCAAGCGGTGGGCACCGCATCTCCGCCGGGCTGGACCGATGCTCGAGAGCACGGCGTGGCAGCTCCTGGTCGGTGGACTGGTGACCGCACTTGCGGCCACCGCTCTCGAGGGACCACCGCCCGCACTCACAATCCGTGCGCTGCTCGCGCTTGGTTACCTCGTATGCATCGGGACAGCATTAGCCTACGCGGCTTGGTTTCGTGCAGTCGGCGCGCTCCCGGCGAGCACCGCCGCTGTCCTGCTGCGACTCAGCACGCCCGTTGCTGTCATCCTGGATACCCTCGTCAGTGGCACCTTTCCGACCATGCCGCAGGCGTTCGGGGTGGCGCTTGTCGTCGGCGCATCCGTTCTCTCTGCCGGCGCGGTATCCTCATCCCCGGTACTGCCGTCCGCACGCTCGACGCGTCGGATTACCGATGCGACGTGCTGACGACTTGCGCCGAGCGCATTTTCTCACCCCAGCTCTCACCTCCTCCAGCCCAGGACCCGGCCGTTGGCACACTTCATCTGCACCGCGTGCGGCACACAGTTCGCCGAGTCACCCGATGCCCCAGATATGCCGCCTGCGTGCTGTCCGATCTGTACGGACGAGCGGCAGTTCGTGCCCGCTGTCGGGCAGCAGTGGACGACGCTTGCGGCGCTCAGGCGCACCCGCCGCAACGCCTTCCAGCGTGTTGAGCCGGGGCTCTACGGCGTCGGAACGGCCCCGGAGTTCGCCATTGGGCAGCGCGCTCTGCTCGTGCACGCAGGAGCGTCGGCGGCACCGGGACGACAGTACGTGCTCTGGGATTGCATCGCGCTCCTGGACGACGCGACACGCGACCTTATTGGCGCGTTGGGCGGGCTTGCTGCGATCGCGGTCTCGCACCCGCACTACTACACAACCGTCGTCGAGTGGGCGTGGGCGTTCGACTGTCCCGTGTACCTACACACAGCTGACAGCGCGTGGGTAATGCGTCCGGATCCGGCTATCCGGTTCTGGGATGGTGATACGCACAACCTCGCCGAGGCGGGCGCTCCGGAGCTCACGCTGGTGCACTGCGGCGGTCACTTCGAGGGTGGCACGGTGCTGCACTGGGCTGCTGGTGCGGATGGGCGTGGTGCGCTGCTGACCGGCGACGTCCTGCAAGTCACGATGGATAATCGCCATGTGAGTATGATGCGCAGCTACCCGAATCTCATTCCCCTTAGCACCGCGCAGGTTCGCCGCATCGAGGCCGCCATCGACCCCTTTGCCTACGACCGCGTGTATGGCGCGTGGTGGGATCGTCACATCGCCACCGGTGGAAAGATCGCGGTCGAGCGCTCCATCTCCCGTTATTGCGACGCCGTTTCGGAGTGAAAATACAGCATGGCATTCACAGTAGACCTCGACGCGTACTTCGCACGGACCGGTTACTCGGGATCGCGCCTACCGACGCCGGACACCCTCCGTGCCATCGTGTTGTGCCATGTGCAGGCAATCCCGTTTGAAAACCTAAATCCACTCGTGGGCTGGCCAGTCGACCTCGACCTTCCCGCCCTCGAACGCAAGCTCGTCCATGAGCGACGCGGTGGGTACTGTTACGAACTCAATCTCCTGCTTGCGCATGTACTCACGGTGCTCGGCTTCTCGGTCGCCGGCATGTCAGCGCGCGTCCTGTGGAACCTGCCTGATGATGTTGCGTCACCGCGCACTCACATGCTGCTGCGGGTGGAACTGGATGGCAGGCAGTTCGTCGTTGACGCGGGCTTCGGCTCCATGACACTCACCGCTCCGCTCGAGCTCTCGAGCGAGGACAGTCAGTCGACGCCGCACGAGCAGTTTCGATTGCGTCGCGCTGGCGAGGACTTTTCGTTAGAGGTACAGCTTCGTGGTACATGGAAACCCATCTATCGATTCGACCTACGCGAACAACTACTCCCTGACTACGAAGTCAGTAATTGGTACATGTCGACGCATCCGCGATCATCCTTGGTGAACGAATTTGTGGTCGGGCTGCCTGCGGTGGGCTGCCGGCATACGTTGCGCAATAACGTATTGACGACGCGCGATCTCGGAGGCGTAGCCGTACGGCGCGTCCTACCTACCGCGTTGGCGCTTCGTGTGGTGCTCGGCACGGTCTTTCGCATCGAGCTTCCGAACAGTCGTGATGTGGACATTGCGCTCGAGCGTGTGGTGGCTCGTGCCAGTGACACTCGTGACACTCGTGACACTAACGAGAATCAGCCATAAGCTGGTTATACCAGCACCCGGAGAACTGAATGCTGCCTCCCGCAACTGAGAATGCCTCTGCCCGCCGCACCGATCTCGCAGCATATCTCGAGGCGCACGCCGACCGTGCGCGGGCCGAGCTGTTCGAATTTCTTCGCATCCCGAGCGTGAGTGCCCGAACCGAACACCGGGGTGATGTCCGGCGCGCGGCCGTGTGGTTGGCCGGCGCCCTGCGCGACGCTGGACTCACGGCGGAGTTGCACAACACCCCGGGTCACCCTGTGGTCGTGGGCGAGTACCGCGGCGCTGGCCCTGCAGCGCCCACAATACTTGTCTACGGCCACTACGACGTGCAGCCTGTCGAGCCTATCGAACTCTGGACCTCGCCGCCCTTCGAGCCTACTGTGCGCGACGGCCGCGTGTATGCGCGCGGGTCGGTGGACGACAAGGGGCAGCTGTTGTTGCACATCAGGGCGCTGGAGGCATATCTCGCCACGCGCGGTGCGTTGCCGTGCAACGTCGTGGTGATCGCCGAGGGGGAGGAAGAGGTCGGTAGCGAGCATCTGAAGGCGTTCGTGGAGCAGCACAAGGATGTGCTCGCCTGCGACGCGGTCGTGATCTCCGACTCCACGATGTTTGCAGAGGGAATCCCGTCCATCCTGTCGTCGCTGCGCGGACTGGCGTACTTCCAGATTGACGTGCAGGGGCCGTCGAGCGATCTGCACTCGGGCACGTACGGTGGCGCGGTGGTGAATTCTTCGGTCGCACTGGCCCGCATAATTGCTTCGCTGCACGACTCGTCGGGTCGTATCGCGATCGACGGATTCTATGACGACGTGAGCCCGTTCAGTGAGCAGGTGGTGGACGGCATGCGCACGCTCCCGTTCTCCGACAACGCGTTCATGCGCGAGCTGGGCGTGACGGCCCTCGGTGGTGAACAGGGCCAGACCACGCTCGAGAAGCTGTGGACTAGGCCCACATGTGAGGTGAACGGCATGATCTCCGGCTACACTGGTGAGGGGGCGAAGACGGTGCTCCCCGCCAGAGCGATGGCCAAGGTGAGTTGCCGGCTGGTACCCAACCAGGACCCCGCCCGGATCGCCGAGCTGTTCGAGGCATATGTACAGAAGATGACGCCAACAGGCGTACAGGTGAGTGTGCAGTACCTGCAAGGCGGTCGGCCATGGCGCGCCGATCTCGCCGGCCCACTATTCGACGGCGCGCGCCGGGCGATACGCGCAGAGTTTGGCCGAGACCCGGTCATCACCGGCTCGGGCGGCTCGATCCCGGTGGTGAGCGACTTCGAACGACTCCTTGAGGCCCCGGTGCTCCTCATGGGCTTTGGCCTCCCCGGCTCGAATGCACACGCACCCGACGAGTGGTTGAGCCTGGAGAATTTCGAGCGAGGCGCGCGTACCGTCGCCGCCCTATACGACGAGATCAGGGCCACGGGCTTGTGACCACCCGCCGTGTCGTGAGCGTAGTCGAGGCGATCGTCGCGAACTCAACCTGACGACGTGCCGCGTACGTCTTACCGCTTGGGCGGACAACAAACCTTTGAGGACAGTATGGACGCTGTGACCCAGCACCACGGGCCGGACGCACTCGAGATCGTACCTGTAGCGCTAACAAGCCCTGTTGCCGCGGCGCTCATCACGGCCTTGAATACAGAACTTATCGCTCTCTATTCGGAACCGGGGGCAACCCATTTCCGGCTGGACCCGGGTGAAGTCGCTCCAGATGCCGG
Organism: Gemmatimonadaceae bacterium; assembly: GCA_051001375.1. Taxonomy (GTDB): domain Bacteria; phylum Gemmatimonadota; class Gemmatimonadetes; order Gemmatimonadales; family Gemmatimonadaceae; genus Fen-1247. The sequence goes on along the minus strand of JBPCNJ010000120.1, from coordinate 721 downwards.
TATTTTTCTCGTAGCGCAGTGGGGCGGGCGTCCCGTGGGATGCGGCGCGCTCCGTTGCCTTCGCGAACCGGCCCTGACGCGCGAACTCGGGTCGGCAGTCGGAAAACTCAAGCGCGTGTACGTCGCACCAGACGCGAGAGGGCACGGGATCGGACGGACGCTGCTCGCCCGACTGGAGACCGAGGCGCGCAGGCTTGGTCTCACGCGGCTCGTGCTTGAAACTGGAACCCGCCAGGCGGACACTCGCGCGCTCTACCACCGCGCGGGATTCACGGGCATCCCGGTGTATGGCGAGTATGCGGCCACGCCCGCCACCAGCATCTGCATGGCGAAGGCCCTGTAGAGCATTGGCTTCGGTGTCGCGACGTCCGAACTGAGATCTCATCCGTGTGAGATGGATACTATGCCTTCGTTACCCGTGTGGCGCTGCTAGGCGCTGCCTTCCATGGGCGGGATGGCCGCTTCGCGCCCCGCCAAAAACCGCGCTGCGTCGCGCGCTGGGGGGATCCGAACTGACGAGCATACTCCCGGCTGAACTGAGAAGCGCTCTCGTACCCGACAGCAAAGGCGACGCGTGCCGCGTTGCCCGGCTGTGCGATCAGCAGTTGGCGGGCCTCCAGCAGGCGGATTTGCTTTTGATATTGGATTGGGCTCATGGCCGTCGCCGCCTTGAAGTGACGATGAAACGCAGCGTTGCTCATGTGGGCGAGTTCGGCCAGAT
>JBPCNJ010000119.1:0-8096 GCA_051001375.1 Gemmatimonadaceae bacterium | reverse complement strand
CATTCGGGTTCACGCCCTTGTTGGGCTCCTTGCCAAAGAACTTCTTCACCTCTTCCTGAATCTTCGGAATGCGCGTGGAGCCGCCAACGAGTAGCACCTCGTCGATGTCGGTTGGCTGCATTCCGGCGTCCTTGAGCGCCTGCTGCATTGGCGGGATGACGCGCTTGATCAGGTCGTCCACCAGCTGCTCGAACTTGGCACGCGTGAGCGTGTAGTTGAGGTGCTTGGGCCCGCTCTGATCGGCCGTGATGAAGGGGAGATTGATGTCCGTGGACTGAGTCGTGGACAGCTCCATCTTGGCCTTCTCCGCGGCTTCCTTGAGGCGCTGGAGCGCCATCGGATCCTTGGACAGGTCGATGCCCTGATCGCGCCGGAACTCGGCCACGAGCCAATCAATCACACGCTGGTCGAAGTCATCGCCGCCCAGGTGCGTATCACCATTGGTGGACTTGACCTCGAACTGGCGCGAGCCCTCGACGTCGTACAGCTCCAGCACGGAGATGTCGTACGTACCGCCGCCGAGATCGAACACGGCGACCTTCTCATCCTTCTTCTTGTCCAGGCCGTACGCGAGTGCGGCGGCCGTTGGCTCGTTGATGATGCGCAGTACGTCCAGACCGGCGATCTTGCCCGCGTCCTTGGTGGCCTGACGCTGCGAGTCATTGAAGTACGCGGGCACCGTGATCACCGCCTTGGTGACCTTGGAGCCGAGGTAGTCCTCAGCGGTCTGCCTCATTTTCTGAAGGATCATCGCTGAGATCTCGGGCGGGGTGAAACGCTTCCCCTGAACCTCGACCACGGCGAGGTCGTTCTGGCCCGCGAGCACGGTGTATGGAACGCGAGTCTTCTCCTCGCTTATCTCGCTCATTTTTCGCCCCATGAACCGTTTGATCGAGAATACGGTGTTCTGGGGATTGGTGACTGCCTGACGCTTGGCGATCTGCCCTACGAGACGCTCACCATCTTTGGTGAAGGCCACGACCGATGGGGTAGTCCTGCCGCCTTCCGCGTTGGGAATGACGACCGGATCACCACCTTCCATAACGGCCACGACGGAGTTGGTCGTGCCAAGGTCAATGCCGATGACTTTTTCTGCCATGATTGTCCTGATGCGGTTGATGTGAAATGGGCACGTGCAAAGCACTGAACCGGCGTGCGGCCGGTGCACAACGTGCACACTCCTGTAGAGCAACCCCGATGCCTAATTTGTCTGCCAATCTGGCACAATCGACGCGAATTTTATGATACCTCTGGGCGACGATCTGCCGACTAGGCGGTTCCCGTGGGCGAACTACCTCATAATCGCCATTACGATCGCTACCTGGTTTCTAGTCCAGGGAGCCGGCTTCAATGCAGAGCAGCTGGCCGGGACGGTGTGTGATCTGGGCCTTGTTCCTGGCGAGCTGACGCACAGGGCGCCGCTGGGTCTGGCGATCCCGATTTCGCAGCAGTTGGTGTGCGTGGTGGACAACAACAGCATCAACTATCTCACGCCACTCATCTCCCTCTTTCTCCACGGTGGATGGTTACACCTGCTCGGCAACATGCTCTTCCTGTGGGTGTTTGGAGACAACGTGGAAGACGCGATGGGCTCGGGGCGGTACATCGTGTTCTATCTGGTGTGCGGACTTGCGGCATCGCTGGCGCACGTCCTGTCGCAGCCAGCGTCGCCAATCCCAACGGTTGGGGCCTCGGGGGCGATCTCCGGGGTCATGGGTGCATACCTGCTGCTGTATCCGACGGCGAAGGTGCGGATCTTTCTTTTTATCTTCGTCGTGCGGGTTCACGCGTGGGCCGTTCTGCTGTACTGGTTTGGATTGCAAGTCCTCTCAGGCGTGTCGCAGATGGGGCCGATGCGCCCGGAAGTATCCGGTGGAGTGGCGGTGTGGGCGCACGTTGGCGGGTTTGTTACAGGGTTGTTACTCATCTACCCGTTCACGGCGCGCCGTTCGGTGGCTGGCCCTTTCGGGAGGCGCTAACTTCAGTGCGTGTTCGACCGGTACAATCCCGGCCCGATCACAAGTCGCTCCCGCATGGGAGCGTGGACCGACACGGAGCCAAGTGTGCGGCTAATCCCCCGCGACGAACAGTTCTACGATCTATTCACGCAGCTCGCCGAGCGTCTGACGCTCGCGGCGAAGCTTCTGCACCAATTGTTTCGCGACCCCGATCGTCGCGTTCAACACGTCCAGGCGATCAAGGCGGCTGAGCACGAAGCGGACGGCCTCACGCACGAGATCATCGACAAGCTGGATCGCACCTTCATCACCCCTTTTGACCGCGAGGACATCCATGCGCTTGCGTCCGCACTGGACGAAGTCGTGGATTTTATCGATGGCGCCGCGCGCAGGTTCGAGATCTTCCAGATCAAGACCGTGCATCAGCCAGCGGTGACGCTATCGGAAGTGATGCTGCGCGCCGCGGAGCAGGTGGAAGACGCTGTTCGCAACAGGAAAGATCCCAAGATTGTGAACGTCAAGGCGGCGGAGCTGAAGAAGCTGGAAGAAGAGGGCGACGCGATCTACCACGAATCGATGGGCAAACTTTTCGCCGAGGAGACCGACGCGCTGACTGTGATCAAGTGGAAGGAGTTGTACGACAAGGTAGAGGACGCATTGGATCAGGCGGAGGACGTCACCAACGTGCTGCAGTCCATCGCGATCAAGAACGGGTAGCGCGTGATAGCGTACGTGGTCGCGATAATCATCATCGCGTTCCTATTTGACTTCACGAACGGCTTCCACGACTCCGCCAACTCGATCGCAACGATCGTCGGGACGCGTGTTCTCAGTCCGGGTGCGGCGGTGGTGTGGGCCGCATTCTTCAATTTCGTCGCACTCTTTACCGTCGGAACAGCGGTCGCGAAGACGATCGGCAGCGGCATGGTCGACGTCTCTATCGTCGATCCCAACGTGGTCCTCGGCGGATTGCTTGGCGCCATCACGTGGAACCTCATCACGTGGTACTATGGGATTCCGTCCAGCTCATCGCATGCGCTGATCGGCGGCTATGCTGGCGCGGCGGTAGCGAAGGGCGGATGGGCTGCAATCGTGTGGGGAGCGAAGTGGATCGAGACACTATCGTTCATCGTGCTCTCGCCGATGGTGGGACTCATTGCCGGACTGGTGCTGATGACGTCGATCTACTGGATTTTTCGTGGCTCAAACCCTGGGCGGACCGACCGACTGTTTCGCGTGATGCAGTTGGGAAGCTCCGCGCTGCTGTCGCTGGCTCATGGCGGCAACGATGCACAGAAGACGATGGGCATCATCGTTGGATTACTTGTGTCGGTGAAGACCATCACCGCCGGGCAGACCGGAATTCTGCGACACCTGTATCTCCCCAACGCCAACGGCGTCCCGCTCTGGGTCGAGGTGACCGCGTACACCGCCATTTCGCTCGGCACGCTGTCCGGCGGATGGCGCATTGTCGCGACGATGGGGCGCAGAATCACCAAGCTGCGTCCCGTGGGTGGCTTCGCGGCGGAAACCGCGGGTGCGATCGCGATCCTGGCCGCGACAAGGCTCGGCATTCCGGTCAGCACTACGCACACCATCACGGGTGCGATCGTTGGCGTGGGCGCGACAACGCGACTGTCGGCCGTGCGTTGGGGGCTTGCACGCAGGATCGTGTGGGCGTGGCTGGTGACGATTCCAGCGGCTAGCGCGATGGCGGCGCTGGCTTACTGGCTGCTTGCCTCGATGATCAGGATCTAGTGTGGCGACGGATCCGGCGCTGTTTAGAAACCGCGAGCTCAGTTGGCTCGCGTTCAACGCACGGGTGTTGCATGAGGCATTTGACGAGCGCAACCCGTTGCTCGAGCGCCTCAAGTTTCTGTCCATCTTCAGCACCAATCTGGACGAGTTTTACATGGTGCGCGTTGCGGGTGTTCGGCGACAACAGCTCGCCGGAGTGACCGCGGCAACAGGGCCCGACGGCCTGTCGCCCGCAGAGATCGTTGCGGCGGTGCGCGCGAAGATATCCGAGCTTACGGCGATGCAGCGTAGCTGCCTGCACGACACGTTGCTCCCGGAGCTGGCGCGGCATGGCGTCAAGCTGCTCACGATGGGCGAGCTCACCGCGACGGAGTGGGAAGCGGTGGACGAGTTCTTCGAGTCCGACGTGTTCCCGGTTCTCACGCCGCTGGCCGTGGATCCCACGCACCCGTTTCCGTACATCTCCAACCTGTCGCTGTCGCTGGCCGTTCAGCTGTACGACCCCGACACACAGATCGAGCGGTTCGCGCGGGTGAAGGTGCCGAAGAGCCTCCCGCGCTGGGTGACGGTGGGTCGACCGAACCAGTTCGTTCCGCTGGAGCAGGTGATCAGCGCCAATCTGGGCGCGCTGTTCTCGGGAATGGAAATTCTGGGCAGCTGGTCCTTTCGCGTCACGCGCTATTCGGATCTGGAGGTGAAGGCGTCGGACGAAATGGAGGATCTGCTCGCTGCGATCGAAGAGCAGGTGCTTCAGCGCAGGTTCGCCGAAGTGGTGCGGGTGGAGGTGCAGTCAGGGATGCCGGAGGAGATACGTACGATTCTGGTGGATGAGCTACGGGAGGAGCAGACCCCGGAGTTCGCACTGACCAACGAAGACGTGGTCGAGGGTGGAACGCTGCTCGAGTTGGGCGACCTGATGTCCATCGCAACGTTGGACGTTCCGGCGCTGCGCGACCCTCCGTTCGCGCCTGTCACGCCCGCGCGCCTGCGCGACACCGAACGCTCGATCTTTGACGTGATCCGGGAGCGCGATCTGCTGGTTCATCATCCGTACGAGTCGTTCACGGCGACAGTGGAACAGTTTGTTCAGGCGGCGGCGATCGATCCCGATGTGTTAGCGATCAAGATGACGCTGTACCGGACGTCGGGCGACACTCCAATCATCCGTGCGTTGACCGAGGCGGCTGAGCGTGGAACTCAGGTGGCGGTCCTGGTGGAGCTGCAGGCGCGCTTTGACGAGGCGAACAACATCACGTGGGCCCGCACACTGGAAGACTACGGCGTGCACGTGGCATACGGTCTTCCCGGGTTAAAGACTCACGCCAAGACGACGCTGGTCGTGCGGCGGGAGCCGGACGGCATCACACGGTACGTGCATATCGGCACCGGGAATTACAACTCCAAAACGGCGCGGCTGTATACCGATCTGGGACTGTTCACGACCAGTAGATCGGTGGGCGCCGATATCACCGATCTGTTCAACTCACTGACCGGCTTCTCTCGTAAGCGCAGCTACCGCAAGCTGCTGGTTGCGCCGTCGAGCATGCGCGAGCGATTCATCCAGCTGATTGGTCGCGAGGGCGAGCTTGCGCGCGCCGGTAGGGGCGGCCGCATCATCGCCAAGATGAACTCACTGGTTGATGAGCAGATCATCGAGGCGCTTTACAAGGCCTCACGCGGAGGCGCGGAGATTGACCTCATAGTTCGCGGTGTGTGTTGTTTGCGGCCGGGCGCGGTTGATGTGAGTGAACGTATTCGTGTGATCAGCATCGTGGGTCGATTTCTGGAGCACTCGCGTCTTTTCTACTTTGCCAACGCCGGCGAGCCGGAATATTATCTTGGCTCGGCCGACTGGATGCCGCGGAATTTCGATCGCCGAGTGGAGGCGATAACACCTGTGGACGACGTGTTGCTGCACGCCAAGCTCGACTCGCTGATGTCAGTGTGCCTGAGCGACAACCGCGAGGCGTGGGATTTGGCGGCGGACGGGAGCTACACGCAGCGTACGCCGGGCGATGGACCGGTGCGTTGCGCGCAGGACATTTTTCTGTGCGAGCCGTGGGGCGCGGAGCAGCGTTAGCTCCTTACGCTCCCACCGGGTGCCACACGGTCTTGAACTCAATGAAGTGACGCATCTCGTACGCGCCTTCGTTTGCATCTGAGGTCCAATCGATGTCCGGCTTTCGCACCGTTACTCGCTTCACGCTGTCGGCGGCGCCGCGTCTGAGTGTCGTCGCGTCCTCTCCGCCAGCGACGGCATCGACGCCGCGGATGTGCGTGTGCGACGCAAACGTCGGGATCAGCTCGCGCCGGAAGCCGGTGATGATGTTCACCACTCCGCCAGGCAGATCTGATGTCGCGAGCATTTCACCGAGCGTAAGGGCGGGGTAGGGCATCGTCTCGGACGCGAGCGCGACGACGGTGTTGCCGCTGGTAATCGCAGACGCGATCTGGCTGATTAAGCCGAGCAGTGGGTGCGCGTCACTCGCGATGACGCCGATCACGCCCATGGGCTCGGTGAGCGTGAAGTTGAAGAACGGCGCGGCAACAGGGTTGGCGCTGCCGAGCACCTGCTCGTACTTGTCCGCCCACCCGGCGTAGTGAACCAGACGGTCCGTGGACGCGGCAACTTCCCCGTCGGCGGTAGTTGCGGATGCCGCTGAAAACTGGCGTAGCACGCCGGTCATCTCATCCGCGCGCGACTCGAGCATCTCGGCCAGTCGATAGATGATCTGGCCACGGTTGTACGGCGTACGTGCGGCCCAACCGGGACCGGCTTTGGCCGCTGCCTCTACCGCGTTGCGCAGGTCCTTGCGCGTGCACTGTGGAACATTCGCGACGAACTGGCCCGCGCCGTCACGCACGGGAAACGTGCGCCCGCTTTCGGAGCGAATGAAGGCACCGCCGACATATACCTTCGGCGTCTTCATCACCGGGATGCGGGGCGCGGTCATGTGATCTCCAGGTAGTCGAGCAGTCCCTGACGGCCACCTTCGCGGCCGAAGCCCGACTCCTTATAGCCGCCGAAGGGCGACGCCGGATCGAACTTGTTAAAGGTATTTGCCCACACCACGCCCGCCTTCAGATCCGCGGCCATGCGCAGAATGCGCGATCCTTTATCGGTCCACACACCGGCAGAGAGACCGTACATGGTGTTGTTTGCTTTCTCGATCGCCTCGTCCATCGTGCGGAACGTGAGGATGCTGAGCACCGGTCCAAAGATTTCCTCGCGGGCGATGCGATGGCTCTGCGTCACGCCGGTGAACAGCGTTGGGCGGAAGAAGTAGCCACGTGACGGCAGAGTGCACGACGGCTGATAGATCGTCGCGCCCTCGGCCACGCCGCTTTCCACCATCTCGCAGATGCGGTCGAGCTGTTCGCGCGAGTTGATCGCACCGACGTCGGTGTTCTTGTCCATGGGGTCGCCGATGCGAAGGCTGGCCATGCGCTGCTGCAGCTTGCGCACGAACATCTCCGCGATCGACTCCTGCACGAGCAACCGGCTTCCCGCGCAGCAGACGTGTCCCTGATTGAAGAAGATTCCGTTGACGACCCCTTCAACAGCCTGGTCGATCGGTGCATCCTCGAACACTACGTTGGCGGCCTTGCCGCCGAGCTCCATCGTCATGCGGGTACCGCGCTCGGCCAGTTGGCGCATGATGATCTTGCCGACTTCGGTCGACCCAGTGAACGCGATCTTCTTTGCGGCCGGATGCCCGACAACCGCGGCTCCCGTCTCTCCGGCTCCGGTGACGATATTGACTACGCCGTCCGGCAGTCCCGCTTCCTGCAGCAGCTCGGCGAACTTGAGCGCTGTCACAGACGTCGTCTCTGCTGGCTTCAGAACCACGCAGTTCCCGGTGGCGAGCGCGGGCGCGATCTTCCACGCCAGCATCATGAGCGGGAAGTTCCACGGAATTATCTGGCCCACTACACCGAGCGACGCGACGTTGCGACCCGCTGCAACGTACGCGAGCTTATCGGCCCATCCCGCGTGGTAGAAGAAATGCGCTGCGGCGGTGGGAACGTCGAAGTCGCGCGACTCGCGGATGGGCTTGCCACCATCGACTGTCTCAGCCACCGCGAACTCACGTGCTCTGTCCTGCAGCAGGCGCGCGATGCGGTAGATGTACTTGCCACGTTCCCTGCCAGGCATGTCGCGCCAGACAGTCTCGTACGCCAACTGCGCGGCCACGTACGCCGAGTCGACATCCGATGCATTGGCCAGCGCTATTTCGGAGACTCGCTCCTCGGTGGCCGGGTTGATCGAGGCGAAGTACTGTCCAGATTGCGGCGCGACGAAGTGCCCGCCAATAAAGAGATCATACCGAGGGCGGATGTTCGGGCTCGTCGTCTCCGGCGCGGGATCGAAGTCCCACA
>JBPCNJ010000118.1:0-7346 GCA_051001375.1 Gemmatimonadaceae bacterium | reverse complement strand
TCTGAGCGGCGCGGACGGCAGCGACCTGAAGGGGCGCACGTTCACCGGCGCGATCCACATCACGGATCCTGTACGCTTCTGGAGAGCATCGCCGTACCTGATCCTGGTCGAGCCGTAAGTAGCTTGTAGCTACCGCGTCACGACAAGGGCTCGGCTGCGTACTTGCGGCCGAGCCCTCTTTGCGTTCAGTGGCACGAAAGCGGCGACGGTTTGTTCCGCTCCTTGGCTGGACCACCCAGCGCGAGCCGATATCAAAACGTCATGTTCGCGGAGAGACCCCATGCCCGATAGCCACACACACGCGTCCACACACGCCTCGACACAGACCCCCGCCGCGGAAGCTGGACAGATTCTTCTGGGCGGCGACCTGACCGTGAACCGGATGGGTTTCGGCGCCATGCGCATCACGGGACCGGGGATATGGGGGCCGCCGGCCAATCACGACGAGGCGATTCGCGTGCTTCGTCGAGCCGTGGAGCTAGGGGTGAACTTCATGGACACGGCCAACTCATACGGGCCTAATGTTTCGGAGGAGCTGATCGCTGAGGCGCTGCATCCGTATGCTGACGACCTGGTGATCGCGACCAAGGGCGGCTTCGAGCGGCACGGCCCGAACAACTGGGTGATGAACGGTCGTCCCGATCACCTCCGGCGCGAGCTGGACGGGAGCCTCAGCCGCCTGCGCCTGGACCGAATTGATCTGTACCAGCTACACAGAATCGATCCGGACGTGCCGGAGGACGACCAGTTCGAGACCCTCGCGGAGTTCCAGCGTGAGGGTAAGGTGCGGCACGTGGGACTGTCCGAGGTGAGCGTCGAGGAGATCAAGCGCGCCCAGCGGGTTGTGCCGATCGTGTCAGTGCAGAATCGATACAACGTGGAACACCGTGAGTGGGACTCGGTGGTGGAATACTGCGCCGGAGAGGCGATGGCATTTCTGCCGTGGGCTCCGCTTGGCTCGGGCAAGATCTCGCGCGGCAATCGCGTGAACGAGGTAGCAACGCGTCGCGGAGTCACTCCGGCCGCTGTGGCCATCGCGTGGCTCCTGGCGCGCTCGCCCGCCATGCTGGTGATTCCGGGAACATCTTCGGTAGCGCACCTGGAAGAGAACGTCGCCGCGGGCGCGATGGCACTTTCCTCCGAGGACATGGCACTGCTCAACGCGAAGCCGTAGGCGACGTGACACGATACGGGCGAGGTTAGCATGGGCAGCGCTAGCGCTCACCTGGAATCCAGCTTTCTACCCGCGTTCAGATTATCGAAGTTGAGCATGGCGTTGAACACCAAAAAGTAGCTCCCGATGGTCTCCCCTCGGTACACGGGATTGTTCGCGAATACAACCACGTGGCCCTTGGCGAGCGGCACGTCCACGACCACCGCACGCTGGGCGATGTCGCTCCCTCCGTCCAGCAGACCCGAGACGAGCAGATCACGTTGATCGCTGAAACGCAGCGCAACGCGTGGCCGCTGATCCAGTGGTATGATGCTCACAGGGCTGCGCATCTGCTCGTCAGTAACGGGAGCAGCCTGCCACGGATGCACCGTCGGGCTCCGCGGAGCTTGATGCTGCTCGTTCTCTTGCATTGGCCGGCCCTGCACCACATCCGGATCATCCACGGTACCGCGCCCCGTCGGTCGGTTACTTGCCACCGCGTCGCCGGACCGAGCGCCGCGTCCGCCCAGCACATTGCTCACGCTGAAGCTCTCGCCGTCTTCACTGTACACCGCCATGCTGTCGCGAATGCCATACACCAGTGGACTCGCGTCATCCACGATCTTCGTGCGCAGCAGGCTCCCCACAACCTTTCCGTTCGGCGGTTGGTTGATGCTGACGCCGTGCGTGAGACCGTAGGCAACGCTCATGTCCGCCGTATTTGACACTGCCACGATTACGCCACCCTTTGCGGCAAACGCATTGAGATTCTGGATACCCTGCCAGCCAAGGCCGGGTCGTATGTCATCTGTCGCGTCCAACGTACCGATGTTGGGCGTCTCGGCCGTTTTCTTCCACGGCATGGCATTGCGCCACATGGGCAATCCCGAGACGATTGTCTGCACACTTCCGCCCGCTGGCGGGAAGAGGATCACATCGTACTTCGCGTTCAGATTGGGATTCTTCGCCACGTCCTGGACGCTGATATAATCGTACGGGATGTGGTTGAAGTCGAACGCCTGACGCCACCACCCTTCCGTCTGGGTACCGGTCCAGGTGTGTAGAATGGCGACGCGTGCGGCGCGTGCCGGATGCATCCTGACCGACGGCGCAGACGCAATCGCATACGCCTTCAGCCCAAGATCGCTGGTCGCGCTGTTCAGGTCATTCGCGGACACGTTTCGGATGATGAACGAGCCGCGCGCGAACTTGTGGCCCCCGGCTTCGAATGGCTCCTCCACCGATTGAAAGTCGCCTTTCTTCAAGCGGTACCGAAGCGTCGCCAGGGCGTTGTCGCCATTGTGATTGATGGCGAACACCGTGCCCGTGCCAGTCACGCCGCCGGGCGCGTGAATGACTTGTGTGACCGGTTGCATCGCCACATCTAGCACTTTTGGATCGGTGACACGAACTGCCTGGACCGCGAAGTTCTCGGGGAAGGTCCATCCGGTGTCGTCATACGGGGTCTTCTGCGGGTCGTTGGGACTCCAGTACTGATAGTCGAGCAGCGCGTCCGCGATGCGCGAATACGGCTGATCCATGCGGACGACGTAGCTCCCCGCCGGGAACTGAATGCTTTCCGTTTTCGCTCGAGCCGTGGTGTCGGTAGTCGTGCTCTTAGCGCTGCTATCATTCCGCTCGGGCCGCGGGTGCCGCAACGGTACCGTCACCGTGAATGGAGCAGTGGCGCGCGAGATCTCAACGCGCTGCTTTTGCAGGATCCGAAGCAGCTCTGCCTGAGCGCCGGGTCGCGGGTCGTTCGCGCCGAGCACGTATGCGGCAGGGCCTTCCGTGCGCGCCTTGAGGATGGATCGCTTACTCTTCTGGTAAAAGTTCTCCAGGAACTGTCGCCGGTTGTTCGCGAAGTAGTTGAGCGAGACAAGCAGCCCAGTCTCTTCATAATTGTTGTTGTTGCGAAGCGACCACTGCGCACGCGGGAGTGGAGGATTCTGCTTGTACCACGTGCGTGCCGTCTCGGTCGGCGGCAGCGTTCGCTCCATCGTTTCGGCGGTACCACCGTTGCCGAAAGTTTCGTACAATCGGCTGATGCCGTTGTGGGTGGCCGCTATGAACATCAGATAGCCCGGCGACCACGTGTCAAAATCGCCGTGAGTGAAGACGCCGGGCATCCCCATGCGCGTCATCTCCTGCACGTTGTTCCAGCCGAGCATCTGCCACTCGTTGGTGAGCAGCGGATCGAGCCATGCGTTGTACGGACCGTCGCCCACAGTGTTGTCGTACAGGTATGCGACCGATTCGTGCAGATCGTGCAGCACCTGTGCGTTCCAATCCACGTACGTGTTGAGAACATTCTGCGACAGCTTCAGCGTCAGCGCCATTGCGTCACGATTGTTATCGTGCGCCACATAGTGACCCCAGTAGATGAGATTGGGATACGTCTCGTTGGGATGCGCCATGTGCCACCGGAAAACATCCACCTCGCGGTCGCGGCCATCTACTTCCACGATGGGCGTGATCAGCGTCACCACGTTGTCGCGGATGTTGCGGATGTACGGGCTCTCATCAACGGCGAGACGGTATGCCAACTCCATCAGCGCTGTCGGTGCGCCGGATTCGGGCGAGTGAATGGATCCGGTGATGTAGTACACAGGAGCAACATCGGCCACCAGCTTCGCGGCTCCTACGTCATCCATGTTGATGCTGCGCGGATCGGCAAGTTTCGCGAGCTTTGCCTTATTATCGTCCAGCTTCGCGAGCAACGATTCGGATGCGACAGCAACGGCGATCATCTCGCGTCCCTCCTCCGTGGTCCCGATGGAATACACCCGTACACGCGGACTCGCCTTTGTGAGTATGCGCATGTACGCGTAAGCCTCCTTTGAATACGGCAGATTGTTGCGCGCACCGGCGATGTCGCCGAGGACCGCCTTGGGCGTGGGGACTGTCTGCGATGCGGGGAGATAGTCTACCAGAGGTGACAGGAAGAATGGCTCCGTTGTGTACTCACGGATTTTCTTGGTGTACTCCTCATCGATGGGCTGGTTAGGGTCTCGGCCCGGTTTGGCCTGCGACGGATCAGCCGTGCTGGCGCCGATCTGCCCGCCGGGGGGAGTTCCCTGGGACAGAATCCGCTCGCCTGGTATGAGCAGGAGCAGGAGCGACAACGCTACTGGTATGGAGCGACGTATCATCGATGTGCCTCGTGGCGGTCACTGCAAGGAAACTGCACGGTGAAGGGTATTGCCATCCGCGCACATACGAAAGTGACCGCTGCCTCGGCCCGGTGTGTCGCCGTCCAATACATTTCAGCGAGCACTTACCGGACCGGCGAACTCATGACCGACTTACTCATATTTGAACTGGCCGGCGTTCGCGGCGGGCTGCCGGTGGCGAGTGTGCGCGAGATCGTTCGCGCGGTTCAGATATCTCCGCTCCCCGGAGCGCCGTCGGTGATCGAAGGGGTGATCAACGTGCGTGGCAGTGTCATACCGGTTGTAAGTCTGCGCGCAAGACTCGGTCTGCCGCCATCCACTCTCGATGCATCGGAGCACATGATCGTCATGTCCGCCCTGCAGCGAGACGTTGCGCTGCGGGTGGACCGCGCGCTCACCCTCGCTCCCGTTGCGGACGAGGACATCAGCTCACCGGATGCTCTGACCGGCGCGGCGTGGAACGTCGCTGGCGTGGCACGACTTGCGGATGGCCTGCTCGTGATCCACGACCCAAACGCTTTTCTGTCGCAAGCAGAGGATGTTGCTCTGGCATCCGCGCTCCGTAGCGACGCGCGCGTGACACGAGTCGGAGAGCACGTCGGGTGAGTCAACCGACCGAATCGGGCACGCCCCGGCGCGATGGCTGGTCCCACCCGGCGCTCGCGTGGGTAGTCGATGTGTTGCGCGATCGCTACGGCCTGATTTTTCCGCTCAGCCGACAGCACGATGTGGAGCAGGCGATGCTCCGCGCAATGGAGAAGCGGGGCATTACCGACGCCGGTAAGTGGCGCGACATCATCGCGCACGGTGCGGAGCCGCTGGATGATATCATCTCCGAGCTCACGATCGGTGAGACGTATTTTTTTCGCGATCCGGCGCAGCTCGACGTGGTTCGCGATGTCGTGCTTCCCACCGCGGCGCGGCAACATCCACAGCGCCCACTCAGAATCTGGAGCGCGGGGTGTGCGACCGGTGAGGAGCCTTATTCTCTGGCGATGCTGCTGCGCGAGACGGATTGGCAGACGGGCGCGCATCCGGTACACATCGTCGGCACCGATCTGTCTGTCGTGCGACTCGCAGCGGCTCGTCGAGGACAGTATGGAGCGTGGTCGTTCCGTGGAATGGCAGAAGGACGTCGGCAGCGCTTCTTTGAGCCACGCGGTCGACAGTGGCTGCTGGATCCGGGCATTCGTTCGATGGTCGATTTCCGTCTGCTGAACCTCGCAGAGGACGAGTATCCCGAGCCGGCAACGGGGATCTTTGGCATGGACATCATCTTCTGCCGCAACGTCCTCATTTACTTCGATATGCAAACGGTGACGAAGGTAGCAACAGGCCTGATCAATTCGCTGAGCGATGACGGATGGCTGTTTCTTGGGCCTTCCGATCCGCCTTTGAGCGACCTTGTGCCGTGCGAGGTCGTTACCACGCCGGCGGGACTGGTCTACCGCCGTCCGGCCGGGGGCGGAATCCCAGCGTTGCCGCGCGTTTCACGGCCCGCGAAAACATTAGTGAAGCCAGCAGTGAAACCAGCAGTGAAACCAGCAGTGAAATCAGCGCCGTTGCGCTCTCCATCGGAGCCGTCAGCTACGCTGTCAGCTTCACCCGCGCAGTCCGTCCCCAATGCGGCTGCGCAGGTGCTCGCCGCATACGCGCAGGGTCGCTACAACGACGCTGCCGAGCTGGCGAAGCAGAGCGTGCAAGGAGCGGAGGGAACGGCGAACGAGGAAGTCTGGTCAACATGGGTACGCGCGCTCGCGAACGAAGGTCGCTTGCTGGAAGCCGCAGCGGTGTGCTCCAGTGGGCTGGACCGCCATGCCGCATCCGCGGAGTTGACATATCTGGAGAGCGTGCTGCTGGCGCAAACGGGGCGGCCCGCGGAGTCCGCCGCGGCTGCGCGGCGCGCGCTGTACCTTGATCGCACACTCGTTGTCGCGCATCTGGCGCTGGGTGACGCGCTATCACGCTCCGGCGATACCGTTGGCGCGACCCGTTCATTCCGCAACGCGGAGCGTATTCTGTCCACAGTGGACCCTGACGCTACGGTGCGCGGCACCGATGGCGAAAGCGCGGCTCGGCTGATTCAGATCGCGCGGTATCGCGCCGCCGCGCTCGAGGATGTCGTCGCTTGATAGAAGAAGTCGAGAGCGAGAAATCGACCGAGAAATCGACCGAGGATTCGACCGAGAAATCGAGCGAAAGCTCTGGTGAAAACTCTGGTGAAAGCTCTGGTGACAGTCCGGGCGAAAATTCGACTGGCAACTCCGCGGCGGACTGGGCGGACATCCATGCCCGGGTCGATGCCGCGGGTGAGGCCACCGCCGCCGCTCGGCATCGCGAAATCGAATTCAGCGAGGAAATCCTCGCTCAGCGTGCGCGAAAGCTGGCCCAGCCGCTCGCGCGGCCTGAGGACGCCAACACCGACGGCGCAATCGTAGCCCGACTGGGCGAGACGTTGGTAGCGTTCGCGCTCCGGCACGTCGTCGAGATCTTGCGACCGCGTGGACTCACCGCACTGCCGGGCTCGCAGCCGCCCGCGACCTTCGTCATCGGGTGGCGCGGGAGAGTCATCACAGTGCTGGACCTCAACGGTGCCCGAGCTACCGGCGGTGCGGCCGTCACCGAGACGATGCGGATCCTTATTCTTGGTGAGCGGCGCGGTATGTTAGGTGTGCTCGTGGACGATGTGGATACAGTCCGCTCAGTCCGGATGGACCAGGTACACCCGACGCCGTCCGCGTTCGGCGGCGCGGATTGGATTCGCGGGATGACGGATGATGCGATCGCTGTAGTCGACGTTCCCGTGCTTCTCGCGCAGTACGACAAGTAGTAGGGCCGGGCTTCTGCCCGGCCGCAGTTGACAGAGGCGTGGCAGGGGCCACGCCATACGGGCCTCAATACGCGGAAAACTTTCATGGGATGGACAGTCGGGAAGCGCATTGGTGCGGGGTTCGCGGCCAGTTTGGCACTGGTAGTCGCGGTCGCACTCCTGGCCGTATGGTCGCTCAACCGAACCGTCG
>JBPCNJ010000117.1:0-2741 GCA_051001375.1 Gemmatimonadaceae bacterium | reverse complement strand
AAAGACAAAAACCCCGCAACATAAGTCGTCGCAGGGTTTTCGTTTATAAGTCGGGGTGGCCGGATTTGAACCGGCGACCTCTTGCTCCCGAAGCAAGCGCGCTACCGGGCTACGCTACACCCCGATTTTCGGGTGGTACAGCCTTCTAAGCTAATCGCCTCGGCCCCTGGTGCGCCACCCCGGAGTCATGTCGCTTTGCCAGTGCGGATGGCCAGCGCGGATTGCTGGCGCGGCTTATCATATAGCGCAGCCGACACATCTCACCACGACCCTGACCGTCATGCCCGAGCTGGCTGCGCCGCCGCCGCAGAGCGTTACTCCAGAGCTGCTGTATCTCGTCTCATCCGATCCGGCCGAGTTGGCGGAGATAGTCGCACCGCTGCGCGGCGCTGATTTAGCCGAGGCGCTGAATCAGATGGCGCCGGATGGTGCGGCGCGTGTTTTGGCGAACCTGCCGTTCGACGTCGCGGTTGACGTGCTGAACCAGCCGCAGTTGGAGCACAGGGAGGCGGTTGTGCAGAAGATGGATCGCACGACTGCCGGCGCGTTGATCAGCTCGATGTCGCCGGATCGGCGGGTGGAGTTGCTGCGCGAGCTGCCGGTGAAGAAGCGGAACAAGGTTCTCTCGACGATTGATGATCCCGCCCGTGGCGTTCTGCAGAAGCTGCTCAGCTACATGCCGCACACGGCCGGTGGTCTGATGACGACGGAGTTGGTCTCGGTCCACGCGGGGGCAACGGTCGCGGAGGCGAGGGAGCGGATCAGAGACTTCGTCAACGCGCGCGCGATGGTGTACGCGGTTTACGTGACGGACGCGGCCGATGGTAAACTGCTGCGCGCCATCGCGCTGCAGGACCTGGTGCTGGTGGACGCAGCCGAGCAGATCATGAATGTGGGTGACAGGCGACCGCCGCTATCTGCGCGCGCGGATACGAACCAGGACGAAGTCGCTCGCACGATCTCGAAGTATGACCTGCTGGCTCTTCCGGTGGTGGACAACGCGGGCCGACTGCTCGGCATCGCGACCGTGGACGATGTGATTGACGCGATGGTGCGGGAGACAACCGAGGACGTGCAGAAGTTCGGCGGTCTCGAAGCGTTGGACAAACCGTACCTGCGCGTGTCGTTCGGTGGGATGGTGAAGAAGCGAGCGGGATGGCTCGCTGCGCTCTTCCTGGGGGAGATGTTGACTGCGACAGCGATGGCGCACTTCGAAGGTGAGATCGCGCGACTGGTGGTGTTGTCGCTGTTCATTCCTCTTATCATCTCATCTGGCGGGAACTCGGGATCGCAGGCGACATCGCTGATCATCCGTGCGTTGGCGCTGCGCGAGATCTCGCTCGGGGACTGGTGGAAGGTGGCGTTGCGGGAGCTGCCGACGGGGCTCACGCTTGGCGCGATTCTCGGAGTGATCGGCGTCATTCGTATTTTTGTATGGAACCAGGTCGGCTGGTACCATTACGGCCCCGACGTGGGGCTTATTGCAATCACAATTGGGCTGTCGCTGTTGGGCGTGGTGACGTTCGGCTCGATGGCAGGGTCGATGCTGCCGTTTCTGCTCAAGCGACTTGGCTTCGATCCGGCGAGTGCGTCGGCGCCGTTCGTGGCCACACTGGTGGACGTGACGGGGCTCATCATCTACTTCACGGTGGCACTCGTGGTGTTACACGCGCAGTTGGCCGCGCGGTAATGGGGAGCACGTCTCCGCTCAATCCACCGGGGTCGCCGGCGTTCCGCGATCATCTCGAAACGACGGTCGCTTCCTGGGTTCGTCCGTGGGACGGGGTGGAATCGCCGGACGTGATACTGATCGGCGCGCCCTTGTCGAAGGCATCCATATCGCATTCGGGAGCGTCGCAGACGCCGGAGGCGATGCGCGATCTGTTCGCCGCGGTAACGACGTACAACATCGATCACGATGTGGATCTGGCGGACACTCTCACAGCGTGCGACGCGGGCGATGCGCGTGTACACGTGACCGACCTCGCGCGGTGTCGAGCGAATATATATGACGCTGTTGCGTCGGTGCGGGCGGCATCGCCAGCGTCGCTCACAGTGCTAATGGGTGGCGATCACTCGATCACGGCGCCGTCGGTGGAAGCGGTTCGCGAGAGCGTGAACGGGTCCGTGGGATTGGTTCAACTGGACGCGCACATGGACCTGCGCAATTTGGAGGACGGTGGACTGAGTAATGGTACGCCTGTCCGGCAACTTATCGAAAGAGGGACAATCGACGGGCGTAACATCGCGCAGATAGGGCTACACGCGTTCGCTAACGCGCGTCCGTACCGCGAGTTCGCGCATGCCGCGGGGATCACGCAGATGACTGCACGCGAGGTTGCTCACACGCCAATGGACTCGCTTGTCCGTCGCGCGCTGGAGGTGGCATGTGCGGGTACGGAAGCCGTGTATGTGACGGTGGATATGGACGTGCTGGACCAGGCATTCGCGCCAGGAGCGCCGGCGATGGTTCCGGCAGGGATGACGACATGGCAGCTATTCGAGGCGTTGCTGCTGCTTGGGAGAGATGCGCGCGTGTCCGCGATTGACTTCGTGGAGGTGGATGCGGCTCAGGATCCGCGTCGGGCGACGGTGCGTGCGGCGGTATATGGAATGCTGACGTTTCTGACAGGGGTTGCAACGAGAGGGAGCACGGGTTGAGCGGAGTGGGAGAGACAGCCGTGATTGACGGAGAGTCGCTCACCGTGGCGAGCGTCGTTGCTGTGGCGCGGGGCGGGGTA
>JBPCNJ010000116.1:0-4782 GCA_051001375.1 Gemmatimonadaceae bacterium | reverse complement strand
GTCCCACAACTCGGTCACCGGGTGCGTCTGCGCCATCAGCCGTTCCAGATCGTACACATGACCCTCCCGGCTGTACTCCGAGTTTTCGTAGTGCTGGCCCATGTGGATCGCCTCTTCCGGGCAAACTTCCTGGCAATATCCGCAGAAAATGCAGCGGAACTCGTCGATCTCGAACACGAGCGGGTACCGATTCCCCTGTTCATCCTCGCCAGGTACAAGCTTGATGCAGTTAGCCGGACACACGGTCGGACACAGGCCGCACGCAACGCACTTCGCCTTTCCGTCTTCTGTGGTAAGCATCCGGTGCGTCCCGCGCCAGCGCGGTGACAGCTCCCATCTCTGTTCCGGATACTGGGTGGTGACCTTGGGCTGAAAGATGTGCTTCAGCGTGATCCCCATTCCCTTGAGCGTTGCGCGTACGTAGCTGGTGTCCTCCACCGGCCGCGCGACACGCTTGACTGTGATCGCCATTTACTTTTTCACTCCATCACGGATTGCGGGGCGGGGCGCGCGAGCACGCAGCAGCAACAGCTCGCGCTGCTGTGCTCGGCCGTACGCCGGGCTGATAAGCCTCCCCTCGTCCACCATTACGAAGAGCAGCAGCACTATGGAAATATTCTCCATCAGGAGAACCAGACTGTGGATGGGGCCGGGCTGCACGCCAACGGCATCCAGAACGAGCAGCGTTGTCGCGAGCAGCGCGATGTAGCCCAACGCCGTCGGCAGCAGAACGTTCCACCCCAGCGACATCAACTGGTCGTACCGGAAGCGCGGCAGCGTCCAGCGAACCCAGATAAAGACGAAGAGGAAGAAGAGCACCTTGGTGAGAAAGCAGCCAAGCGTGAGGAACGTCTTGAGCCCCGAGTATGGCGCGGCGTTGTCCCAACCCGTGAAGGGGATATCCCACCCGCCAAGAAAGAGCGTCGCCATGAGCGCGCTCTGCGTGATCATGTTGGCGTACTCGGCGATGAAGAACAGCGAGAACTTCATCGCGCTGTACTCCGTATGATAGCCAGCGACCAGCTCCGCTTCAGCTTCTGGAAGATCGAACGGAACGCGGTTGGTCTCGGCGAACGCTGAGATGATGAAGATGATGAACGCGATCGTCAGGTTCAGCACGTTCCACATGCTGTGCGCCTGCTGGCGCACGATCTCGCTCAGACTGACATTCCCGGCAAGTAGAATTACCGGAATCGTCGACATTCCTAGCGCTATCTCGTACGACACGAGCTGCGCGCTCGATCGAAGGCCGCCCAGCAATGAGTACTTGTTGTTCGACGCCCACCCCGCGATAACGACGCCGTACACGCCGAGGGATGAGATCGCAAGAATGAAGAGAAAGCCAATCGGGAGATCGGCGACTACGAAGTCAAGGCGGCCCCAACGCGTCGGCCAGGGCGACGCCCACGGGATCACACACCACACCAGCAGCGCTGGAATGAAGGCAAGCGCCGGCGCCATGGAAAAGAGCGGCTGTGACGCGGCTCCAGGCTCGACCTCTTCTTTCATGAAGTTCTTCACGCCGTCGGCCGCGGGCTGAAGCCAGCCGCCGCGACCACCCACACGGTTGGGGCCGTGCCGCCCCTGGATCCACGCGGAGACCTTGCGCTCGGCCAACGTCATCAGCGCCGCGCCGACCATGTACACCGTGAAGCCGATGATCAGCTTAATGATTGTGAAGATCAGGAACGTGCCGAAGCCGGCTATCGGCGCCTGCGGATCGACGACCTGAAGGAGCAACGCTTCAACCGGAATGGTCATTGAGCCGCCGCGGCGGTGTGCATGTGGGCCTGCTCGCCCGCGAGCTTGAGACCGCGCAAGCCGAGCGTGTCGTAGCTCATTCCGCTAAAGTCCGGATGCTCGCTCGCGAGTGCCGAGAAAACCTCGCTGGCGATGAAGTACTGCTCCTTGTGTCCCAACGTCGAGAGGACGTCTCCGACCACCCACCAGCTTGGGCGCGACATGCCAGGCGCGACCCGCGCCTGCGTGAGCCGCTGCACCTGACCGCGAAGATTGGTGAACGTCCCCTCATCCTCGGCGAAGTTGGCGACCGGCAGCACGACGGCCGCCGTGCGCAAGCACTCTGGGAGAACGGTTCCAATTACCACCAGAGCGGCGGCGCGCGCAATCTGCTCACTCGGCACGTTGTCGAGCTCCGTATCCGCGACAACGAGAACGTCGCCATCATTCATTCCAGCAAGGGGAGAGTCGGTGCGCGTGAAGCCGAGCAGCTCGGCGCCGCGCACGTTTGCCGCGCGATCTGTGCGCAGTGCGAGATCTTCCACACCGGGCAGCGGGAATTCCGCACCTGTAGAGACAACGAACGCACCCGCGCCGCCGCTGTCCTTCATCAGCCTGCTCAGGAGAAACAGCGTCTCATTCGACAGGTTGGGAGAGGCCGCGACAAACACGCGCTTGTCGCGCAGGACCGTCGCGGCAGCCGCCATCGCTTCTTCCCAATCCGCGGCAGTTAGCGCACCTGCACCGGCGCGGCGCACCATCGGCACTTCGACGCGATCCTGCCGATTCATCCAGCGGTAGTTAAGCCTGCCATAATCGCACATGAAGTAGTCGTTCACTTCAGCGTTGGGACGCGGCTGCAGCCGGACGACCATGTTGTCGCGCGTCTCCGTCATCATGTTACATCCCTGCGTGCAGCCGGGACAGATCGAGGCGGCGCGATCAATCTCCCACGCACGCGCCTTGTTCAAGAAATCCTTGGATAGCAGCGCACCGACCGGACATAGATCCACGACGTTGCCCGACCACATGTTGGTTAGATCCTTACCCTCGAACTTGCCGATCACGGCCCGATCACCACGCTCACTCACGTTCAGCACCGGATCGTGCGCAACGTCGTCCATAAAGCGTACGCAGCGGGTGCAGAGAATGCAGCGATTGGTCACGTACAGAACGTCGCCGCCAAAGTCCTCAGCTGGATTGAAACGCTTGGGATCGCGCAACCGCGAGTCCTTGCGTCCTTCCATGTACGTAAAATCCTGCAGCTCGCACTCGCCGGACTGATCGCAGATGGGACAGTCGAGCGGATGGTTGATGAGCAGCATCTCCAGCACGCCCTTGCGCGCCTCGAGCGCCTTGTCCGAATGCACATGCACCACCTGGCCATCTGCCGCGGCGGTGACGCAGGACGGAGCGAGCTTGGGCGCCTTGTCGACGTCCACCAGACACATGCGGCAGACACCCGGCGACGGAAGCGCAGGATGATAGCAGTAGTGTGGAATGAGCACGCCGACCCGCTTGGCGGCCTCCAGAATCGAGGTCCCTTCCGGAACCGTTACCTGACGTCCTTCGATGGTCAGTGTGACCGTTTTCGGCTGGGTCACAGCCACGGGCTCAACAGTAGTTGCCATTACGCGACCGCCGCCGTGACGGGATAGAACGTTGTTTTCTTGATCAGCGCTTCGAATTCCGCGCCGAACTTGTTAATGCCAGAGACGACCGGCGTCGCGCACGAATCGCTGAGTACGCAGATAGTTTTGCCGGTCATGTTGTCAGCGATGCTCATGAGCGTGTCCAGATCTTCCGCCGTTCCGTCCCCATCGCGAATACGCTCCATGATCTTGGTCGTCCACGCCGTCCCTTCGCGGCATTGCGTGCACTGTGCGCAACTCTCGTGCGCGAAGAAGCGCGCGATGCGCGCGATCTGCTTGACCATGTTCTGCTGATCGTCGTACACGATAACACCACCGGAACCGAGCATGGAGCCCTGTTCGATGAATCCTTCGTAGTCCATCTTGGTCGCTTCCGCCTTTTCCATTGTCTGGATGGGTACGGAGACTCCGCCGGGGATCACGGCCTTGAAGGTACGGCCCCGCGGTGGCCCGCCGCATAGGTCGTACAGGAATTCCTTGAACGGAAAGCCGAGCACAACTTCGTAATTGCCGGGGCGGGCGATGTTGCCGCAGACGGAGAACAGTTTGCTGCCGGTGCTCTTCGGGCTCGACAGCGACATGGACTTGTACCACTCCGCGCCGTTCACAATGATGTGCGGTACCGCGGCGAGCGTCTCGACGTTGTTGATCGTGGTCGGCTTTCCGAACACACCGGAGACGGCCGGGAATGGTGGCTTGATACGCGGGTTACCGCGGCGCCCTTCAATGGAGTTCATCATGGCGGTTTCTTCGCCGCAGATATATGCACCCGCACCCTTGTGCACAACGATATCGATGCGCTTTCCAAGCCCCATCGCACTGCCGCCAAGTATTCCCGCATCATACGCTTCACGCACCGCCTCACGCACGCGCATGAGCGGCTCGGTGAACTCTCCGCGGATGTAGATGTACACCGTTTCCGCTCCGATCGCGTACGCTCCGATGGCGCAGCCTTCGACGAGCGCATGCGGCGTCCAACGCATTATCTCGCGATCCTTGAACGTCCCGGGCTCGGACTCGTCGGCGTTGCAGCACAGGTAGTGCGGCTTGCCATCGTCCAGCTTCATAAACGACCACTTAATGCCCGTGGGAAATCCGGCGCCGCCGCGGCCGCGCAGTCCGGAATTCTTTACTATGTTGACGATTTCGGTTGGCGCCATTCCGAGCGCCTTCTCCAGCGCCCCGTAGCCGCCGACCTTTCTCCAACCCTTGAGTGAGATCGTGTCCGGGTTGCCGAAAAGTTGCGACAGGACCGGCGTCTCTTGCGCTTCCGGCTTGAACGGAAAACCCATTACTTGAGCCCCGCCAGAATTTCAGGTACGCGCTCGGGTGTGACCGATTCAACAAAGCCCTCGTTGATCATGACCGGAGTGGCGAAGCCGCACGCGCC
>JBPCNJ010000115.1:0-11260 GCA_051001375.1 Gemmatimonadaceae bacterium | reverse complement strand
GTACTACGCCATGTGGCGGCAGCAGGTAGGAGAGCGCCGAGGCGTCGGTGAGGGTGGCTCAGCAGCCTCACCGAGCTACGCTGCGCCTCAACCCGGCAGCGCAAGGGCGCATGCAGCAGCACTGTAGGGGAGCATTGTAGGGGCGACCTGCCGTCGCCCCTACGTCGAACGTCAGGGGCGTGGCTTTGCGGTCCGACCGGAGCCCGAAGTTGATTCAGAGCCTGATCCGGACGATCTCCCTTCAGCACTGGTGCTGGATCCCGCGGAAGGCGACGGACGCGGATGCGCTGAGCCGGCGCTGGCAGCGTTACCTGGATCACTCTGCGTGTACCCGCGTCCTTTCACCAGCCGGCCGGTGCTTTGCGCGTCGGTGGGTTGGTTTCCCTTCAGTACGATGACGGCCGGGACGCCATACCAGCCTCCGTACGCGCGCCCGTAAGCGCTATAGGGCGAGTAATAGCCGTAGGGTGAGTAGCGGTCATACGGCGAGTAGCCATACCGGGAGTAGCCATATCCCACCGGGTAGGAGGGATTAATGAAAACGTCCACGTTGCGCCCGGTCCTGTACCCGCGCGCACCCAATGCACCGGATGCACCATCGACCGCGCCGCCCGCGTACTGCGCGCTATCCACGGCGAATGACCGTGGATACGATAGCGCCACCATCGCGTCGGTGACGTTGCTCGGCACACCAGCATCAGCCAGATCGATCAGCTGTCTGGCGTTGATCGAGAAACCCTGCCCGCGATCGACAAGCCAGGCCTCGACAACCGCGGGGTCGAGCTTGTGCGTCGCTTCCACGATGTTTGCTGCCGTGATCGGCGCTGCGTCCGCCGTCCTCGCCGCGTTCACGGCGAGGGCACGACCGCTGATTGCCGATGCGATCTCGCTGGGGAGTCCGGCTGGAGCGCCAGCATCGTCGTATCGCAGCGTGCGTACGCCCTTACCGGCCCCGGTCGCGATGCCTTCGACATCGACCCACTCACCAGCAGGCGATATTGCGAATACGCCAGTCGATGTGCGCCTGATGCTGCCCGGGCACGTATAGTCCGAGCGCAAGTAGACTCGTCTGCCATCCGCCGACCAGTCCGCGCTCTCCACACCGTTGCAGCCGTCCCTGGTACGCGCGTACTTCTGACTCGTCGCATCGATCCGCTCGCGCGCGACGATCTTTCCGTCGGCTACAGTCGCGACGTCAACGCCGGAAGACTGCGCATCCGAAGCGGGAACCACACACACCAACGGCATCTTCGCATCACGTGACGATGCAGGCGACAACATGCCTGGCATGGCGTCGGGCGATTGAGCCGCAGCGGGTTGCCAGCAGCCAACCCATGCTTGCCAGCGCGGATCCAGGTGCGAATTTTGTGGGCTTTGTGAGTTTTGTGAGGTTTGCTGCGCCCATCCAAGTGAAGGACCAGCGGCAACCATGGTGCATGCGAGCAGGCTCTTTGCGAGCGCGCTGAGCATTGTCGTCGACCGGCCCGTAGTCGCACCGATTTGCATCGTCCTGTCCATGTTCAATCCTGTCATAGCCTGAGTTTGATGCCGAGCGTAGCCGATAGCCCAGAAAGATCGATGCTATCGAAATTGGAGAAGCGCTGGTTCAGTGTACCTCTCGCGAACAGATACTTGCCCTCGCCCGTGAGGGCGACGTGAGGGCTGACCGAATAGTCGATGCCGGCGAACGCCTGCGCCGCCGGACTCCACTGTGATGAAGCGAGATCGTCCGAGAACACGGCGTTGGTGTTGGCATCGACGAAGTCGCCCTGTTGCTGGAACCTGTACCACACAGCACCGCCGCCTGCTCCCACGTATGGCACGAACCTGGCTGGCACCCACGCATATCGCCCGATCGAGCGGCCGCGCGGCGTGAGGTACGCCAGCACGCTGGCCATCACCGGAACGCGTTTGAGACTGGTCGTCTGTGTGATCGCGGCGTTGTTCTGGTCAACCAAATGCCGGAACTCGGATGCGGCGGATGTACTGGTGTAGGAGCTGCCAAGCACGAAATCGAGCCGAGGAGAGACTCGAATCGCCAGGTCCGCTCCGACCGTAGGGCCGCTGAAATCGCTCCGGCCGAGTGTGAGCCGATTGGTAATGTCTGAGAAGAGATCGCCGCCAGCCGTGGCTCGCGAGTAGCCGCCGCGCAGTGTCAGGCTCCCGATCGGCTCCTGGAAGAGGAATCCGTCTCCAGCGCTCTGTGCCTGTGCCGGGCGCGTGACGCACGTGAGACTGGTGACCCAACCAATGACAAGTACGGCCGTGATAGAGACGAGGCGACCGGCACGTGGATGCGCGACATGGTGCGCGACATGATGCGCCACTGCATTGCAACCCTGCTGTGTGCTCTGGGCCATGTTGGCCCCCCGTTGAGTAGTTCTTTAATCATACACTCGCGAGCAGCGCGTGGTCCACAGGTGGGCGCTGGCATCCGCCTGCATCCGTATCCATCCTACAAGATCTATCCTACAAGCCACGTTGTAGTGACGGAAAGCCGGGGATACGCCCTGCATTGTACGTGAGGCCGGCATACGCGGCGTTGGCGCCCAGGTTCCGGACGTTCAGGATCGCACCGGCATCGAGCACGAGCCACGGCCTGACTTGCAGCGTTGGGCCGAATAGAAATCCTACCGCTGACGACGCGCCCGCGGGTCCGCCCGTTCCCGGGTAGCTGAACAGCTCGGCCACACCGCCCAGCCGCCCGCGGATCGGTGTGCCAAACGAAGCAGCAAGGACCGTCGCGCTGGTTGGAATGAGTACTCCATCACCCGAGCGATGGGTGTACCCGGCGTTTAGATCGAGTTCGGCCGCACCAATTGGGCGACTGGAGATGAGGAGGAGCGACAGGTCCGTGGTTCCCGTGCTGACATTACGTGATCCGGTCGCAAATTTGATCGATCCCTGCACCGAGAAGTCGTGTACCACGGGCGCGGCATCTATCACACGTTGCTTGAGCGCGATGGCAAGATCGGTCGCGCCGGCGGTGGTGATGTTCTCAATGTTGGAGAATCCCGGTACGTCGTAGTGCACGTAGCCTCCCTGTAGCTCTAACTGTAGCCGCGGCGCGATCCCGATTTTCACGACTATGGGGGCCGAGAACTGCGTCGCGCCCATAGGCCGCGCCTCCTGCACGCCTGCCTCGATCTCGACGTAGCCCGGTGCGGTGGTATAGGCGTGCGTGGCGACTGTGGGACGCTCCGGCTGCACCGCACGCGGATCCACCGCGGCCTGCGCCGTGTGGGCAGAGTCTGGAGATTGAGCGCCCAACTGCTGGCAGCATGCGGCTAGTGTAAGAGCCGCAGGCAATGCCATCGACACGATCGCCACATTCAGTCGAATGCGGAGATGGCGACGAACACGCCCGGGGCGAGAGTAGGCGACTGAAGCCATTCTCATAAGGATTGGGCGGCGGTAAAGACGAGATAGGCATTAAGGCACGCGATCACAGCAGCGAGTCCCCAGCCCGCGTACCTGGTGATCACTCCGTTGGCGAACGGCCCCATCTTGGCCCGATCGCTCGTGAACTGGATGAGCGGAATGACAGCGAATGAAAGCTGTACAGACAGGACCACCTGGCTGAAGATGAGGAGCGCTCCCATACCACGCTCACCGTACCAGCCGACGACGAAGATGGAGGGGACAATCGCCAGAGATCGCGATACGAGTCGGCGTGCCCATGGCACCAGCTTGAAATTGGTGAATCCTTCCAGCACGATTTGGCCTGCCAGCGTCCCCGTCAACGTGGAGTTCTGACCGGAAGCGAGGAGCGCGACGGCGAAGAGCGGAGTCGCCACGGCCACACCCAACAGAGGAGACAACAGCCTATACGCATCCTGGATTTCACCCACTTCGTGATGTCCCGTTCGGTAGAACGTAGCCGCCGCTACTATCAGGATCGCCGCATTGACGAGCAGTGCGAGCATGAGCGCAACGGTAGAGTCTGTATATGCCAACTTGATCGCGTCTCTCAAGTCGGCGACACTGCGCCCATGCCGGCGTGTCTGAACGATTGACGAATGCAAATAGAGGTTGTGCGGCATCACCGTCGCCCCCAGGATGCCGAGTGCGATGTAGAGCTCAGCTGGGTTGCGGACGATCTGCGTCGTCGGTATGAAACCTCGAAACACGCCACCCCAATCTGGGCGCGAGAACGCTATCTCGAGCCCGAAGATCACCATCATCGTGAGGATAAGCGTGATGACGAACAGCTCTATGATCCTGAATCCCCTGTGCTGCAATGCCAACACGATCAGGACATCGAGCGCGGTGAGTGCGACACCCCATACGAGCGGGAGATGGAAAAGTAGGTTGAGAGCGATCGCCGCACCCAGGACTTCTGCGATGTCACACGCGACGATTCCGACTTCAGCTGAGAGCCAGAGTCCGATCGCCACCGGCCGGGAGTAGGCGTCACGGCAGGCTTGGGCCAGATCGCGCCCTGTCACGAGCCCGAGCTTTGCGGACAAGGCCTGCAGGTAAATCGCAATGAAGTTGGAGATGAGAACCACCGATAGCAGCGAATAGCTGTAAACAGCACCGCCCGCGATATCTGTGGCCCAGTTGCCTGGATCCATGTAGCCCACCGCAACGAGATACCCTGGACCGGTAAACGCGAACAAGCGCCGCCAGAATCGGGCAGTGTGGACAATGGGGATCGACCGATTCACCTCGGGCAGGCTCGGGCTCGCGACCGCCAGGCGCCAGCCTTCGCTCGTGACGTGATCGTCGAGGTCAGCCGGCTCGTCCAGCCGTACAGCGGAGTATTCAGGAGGTGCTGCAGGAGAAACGGTCACGTGCCGAGCTCCTCGCGCTCGGATTTGCGCTGCGCTGGATCAACGAAGACCTGTCCCGCGGCATGGGGAGTGAGCTGTATGAGCTTGCTAGCGCTGCCGCCCACTTTGAGCACCAGGGGCCCCTCGAATGGCTCCTGGCTGATGAATTCGATTGCCGTCCCCGGAGTGATGCCGAGTGCCTGGAGATGCCGCAACAGCTCGGCGTCCTCGTCTCGGACGCGGCGGATCACCAACTGCGCGGGGGCGCGCTGCTGTGCGAGGGTGACGTTCGATGTGCGAGCTATCTTTCCGGCCCGTGTGGGGATCGGGTCGCCATGCGGACACGCCGTGGGGTGACCGAGCAGTTGATCGATTCTGTCCTCGAACTCCTCGCTGATATGATGCTCGAGGCGCTCTGCTTCCTCATGAACACTATCCCACGAGAAACCCATAGCTTCGACCAGATAGAGCTCGATCAGCCGGTGATGCCGAATGATCTCCAACGCCATCTTTTCACCTCCCCGTGTTAGCTTTACCCCCTGATATGGCGTATGCGATATCAGCCTGAGCTCGGAGAGGCGTCGCAACATCTTGCTAACAGCCGGCGCACTCACACCGAGCCGTTCGGCCAGCTCCTGCGTCGCCACATTCCCATTCTCAGCGTGCGCTTTGTAGATGGCCTTGATATAATCTTCGACGGATGGGGAGGGCATAGATGAATCGGCTACGTGAAAGAGTATTAACCAATGTTAATTCACAGTAGGAGTCAGGTTAATATCTGTCAAGCACATTGTTCGATGCACCTAGCCTCGGATTGAATCGAAATGGATCCACCAACCGACCTGACCGACCCCTGCGCAGGCGCACGTCGGCTGCCTCGAAGCCCGCAATGGCGGAATCGTGTGGTGGCTAGATGGCCGTGCGGGTTTACGCAGACGCCCTAGCGCCGCCGCTCGATCTCAATTCCTTCCTTCCGCGCCGCCGCCCAGGTTAGAGGCACGTCCCGGATCTCGCCACTCTCCCTGGCGGTCACCGCCATGTCCAGACACTCCGCGATGACTCGCCGCTGCAGCTCGCCATGGAACGGGACGCCGAAATGATGCCCCATCATGAATGGCAGAAAAACAGCGCGCGGCGGTTTCGCGTGCTCAGTGATATCTCGCGCCACTGTGGGCGAGACTGTCGCGATTCCCCTCTTCTCCAAGGCGCGCTGCACGAGCGCGATCGACTGATGACAGATGGGTCAGGCAGGAGCGCAGAGCGCAATGTCGGCGCCTTCCGCGGACACAGCGTCCGCAATGTCCTCGGCGAGCGTCCGCTCCAGCCGCTCGGGGTCCATGTTGTAGCCGATGAAGGAGTAGAAGTTCTCGGTGAGACTACCAATCGTTCCATCCGCCGCGAGCTCACGCAGTCGCTCGATGGGGAAGATGACGTTTAGGTCGCGATTGGCACCCATGGTCGGATACTTGAGCTGATGAATCTCGAGGTCCTCGACCCTTGCTGACGAAGGTACCTGTCGAAAAGTGTAATCACCCACCGGGTGGACCACGTCGAACGGCAGCGTGCCCCGCGGCTGCACGCCCGCCGTGCTCACGAACGCCACTCGGCACTCCGATAACGGCTTGGTCAGGCGCGCGAGCGGCACGAAATCCTTCTTGTCGATCATGGAGCCGGGATAGCGCTCGTTGACTGTGTCCCAGAGGCCGGGACGTAGTTGCCGTCGGTTGACATCGACAGGATTAACAGGGTTGATATTGTCGCTAGAGATTTCCGTCATGAATCCACTCGCCTGAATGTTTTACGAGATAGAACTGCAGATCAAAGAATAAGTGCGCGAGCGTCGCCGGATCTTTGCTGCGTAGCGTGTCGAAGATAAACTCCCGATCGACTGGCGGCACGTCGAGCAACAGCTTCAGCGCTTCGACCCAGGCCTTGTCGATCTCCTTGCGGCCGGCGTCCTCGTTACCATCGCCCAGATGCAGCCGCACGTACCGGATGAGCTTCTCCCGGTCGCCATCAGCAACAGCATCCTTCAGATATTGCAGCGACATCGCGGACCTCTATTGTGGGCCAGAGTCACGTCTATTGTGCGCTCCGCGCCCGGTGCTGAAGTCAAATACATCCGGTCGATTGTAATGCCCCGCAACGTCCAGCGTCATCTGCTCTTCGCGCACTCGGCCCAGGTCCAACTCGGCGATCAACATCCGTGGCTCGTCGTACAATGGCTGGATGACGTATTGCCCATCCGGGCCGATAATGGCACTGCCACCGCGCATCACCCACTGGTCCGCGCCGGTCACGCGCTCCGGATGCGGCTCCAGCTCCGGTGGGAGCGCCGAGGCACGCATCAGCGCTCCCGCGGCGAGCACGTAGCAACGTCCTTCGAATGCATAGTGCCGACTTGCAACCTGATGCATCTCGTGCGCCGTGGGCCATGCCGCGACGTGGATGTCCTCGCCCGACTCGTGCAGCGCCTGCCGAGCCAGTGGCATCCAGTGTTCCCAGCAGACCAGCCCTCCGATGCGGCCCACAGGTGTGTCCACCGCACGGAGCCCTTCGGCATCACCCGGTCCCCAGACCATTCGCTCAGTATACGTTGGAACGAGCTTCCGGTGATGGTTGAGTAGCGCACCGTCCGGGCCGATCGTGAGCAGACTGTTATACAGCGTCCCGCGCCCGGGCCCTCGCTCCACTCGTTCGATCACACCCACGACAAGAGTGATATGCGCGTCGCGCGCCATCGTCGCCAGCGTGTCGAAGGCCAGCCCCGGAACAGCGACGCTCTCTTCGGCCATTCGCGCGAACACCGATTTGACAGGTGCATGATCCCATAGTGCCGCGTCACGACACAAGTCCAGCCACGCCGGATAACCCGGAATCCACATCGCGGGAAATACAACCAACTCGGCTCCCGCGAGACCGGCGGTACGCACTCCGTCGGCGGTTCGCTCGAGCGTCGACTGTATGTCGGCGCCGACTTCCGCTTGAACTACCGCTACGGTCACACGGCGAGGGGCTTTCGGGGAGGTAATCATCATGCGATGAGTCGCTAATCGGTAATCCGAAAGATACAGGGTAACGGTCTCCAAATGCCCACTGACTGGAAGCCATAGCTGCTGGTGCAACCCATCGTGTACCGATACTTGATTCTTTAACTATCTCTCTCGCCGGCAGCTTCTGCCGCGTAGCTCATGAAGACGCCCTCACCCATAGATCGTATTTGCGACGTGCTGCTGCTACTCGTGTTGTTTCCACTTGCCATGTTAGGATGGCTGGTGTGCTACCTGCAAGCGCCGAAGCGATGACCGACCAGGCGGCGGCTCGCATGGGCGGCTTGATATACCTTCGCGCTGGAAAACACTGATCTCAGGCTTGAAGGAATAAGCTAGCCAACCCGTTGTTGTCAGTCACAGGCAGTGCCGAAGAGCGCGCCAGTGTTGTACCATGTAAATGCGATCTGTGAAAGGCGCATTGCGCGACATTGAACGACAGCTTCTGGAACTCGATTGACATGGCGGCTCTTCTCTATTTTGAATGTACCAAGTGCGGCGAGCACATCAGTGCCGAGGAGCCGCAGACCGTGTGTCCCAAGGACGGCGGCTCGCTCTTCGCGCGTTACGACCTTGAGCCCTACCGCGGGCTGGCTTCGCGCGACTCACTGGTCGGGCGTGTCGCGAGCATGTGGCGCTATGCCGACGTTCTGCCGGATGTAGAGCCGGTATCGCTGGGTGAAGGCTTCACGCCCATGCTGCAGAGCCGGCACAATCCGAACATGTACATCAAGGATGAGGGGCTCAATCCAACCGGCTCATTCAAGGCGCGCGGCCTGTGCGCGGCTGTCACGATGTGCAAGGCGTACGGCATCGAGAAGGTCGCCATTCCGTCGGCCGGTAATGCGGCAAGTGCGCTTGCGGCGTATGCCGCTGCCGCGGAAATCGAGGCACATATCTTCATGCCGGTGGATGTGCCCATGGCCAATCGCGTGGAGTGCGAGCAGTACGGCGCCAACGTAACTCTGGTCGACGGTCTCATCAGCGACTGCGCCAGGATGGTCAACGAGCGCAAGCAGGCTGAGGGGTGGTTCGACATATCGACATTAAAGGAGCCCTTCCGTGTCGAAGGCAAGAAGACGATGGGATATGAAGTGGCCGAGCAGTTGGACTGGAAGCTGCCGGACGCGATCTTCTATCCGACCGGCGGCGGTGTCGGACTCATCGGCATGTGGAAGGCTTTCGAGGAGATGCAGTACCTCGGCTGGATCGGCAGCGAGCGACCCAAAATGATCGCGATCCAGGCGGCAGGATGCGCACCGATTCCGAAGGCGTGGAACGAGCACCAGCCCGTGTCGGAGTTCTGGCAGAACGCGCACACCGTTGCCGCGGGGTTGAGAGTACCGAAGGCGTACGCCGACTACGTCATTCTCGACATCTTGCGTGAGAGCAAAGGCACTGCAATCACTGCGACCGACGACGAAATGCTGCAGGCGGTTTCGGCGCTGGCCTCCAAGGAAGGCGTCTTTGCAGCACCCGAGGGCGCCGCTTCGCTCGTGGGTTACAACAAGCTCATAGCGTCAGGGTTCCTGGCGCCAAGCGACAAGGTTGTACTGTTCAACACCGGATCGGGACTGAAATACATCGACGTGATCGCGAATCACGATTGATGTTGTCAGGACCTCATAGCTATCGCACCCAGCCCGGCCCACGCAGCGCGCGTCCCGGCGTCGCGCCGGTCACCGCACCGTCGCGCACCACCGGTACACCGTTGACGAGCACGTGACGGATGCCAACCGAGATCTGGTGCGGCCGATCGTAAGTCGAGCGATCGATAACCGTCGCTGGATCGAGTACAACCACATCCGCAAAGAATCCGGCGCGTAGCTGTCCCCGCTCGCGCAGCCCGAGCCGGTCGGCTGGGAGCGATGTCATCTTCCGCACTGCATCCTCAAGCGTGAGCAATCGCTGCTCGCGCACGTACCGGCCGAGGATCCGCGGATAGCTGCCGTACGCTCTCGGATGTGTGAGACCATGCAGCGAATCGGCCGGGTTCCACGCTTCAGCATCTGTGCCGATCATCACCCACGGCTGTTTGAGCTGCATCGCGACGTTCTCGTCCGCCATGGAGAAGGTGATCCTGCTGAGTCCCGGGTCGACCAACAGCAGATCGATCACCGCATCCGCCCACGGCTTTCCCGTCGCCGTGGCGATCTCGGAAAGCCGCTTTCCTTCGTACCGCTTGAGCTCCGGAGCATGGAATCCGACCACCATGATGCGGTCCGGCGAGATCCCCTGACAGTCGGCACTGACGCCGAGCGAGACGTCGCTCATCTCGCGCGCGATGCGCGGACGCTGAGCCGGATCGCGCAGATTGGCGAGCAGCTTTCCGTTCTCGGCGACATACGGTGGCACGCACGACGCGAGCCCGTTGGCGGATGCCGGGTACGGATACATCGTGGCGGTGACGTCCTGTCCCGCGCGTCGGGCGGAATCGATCCTGGCGACGAGCAGCGGCGCCTTGGACCAGTTGCTCGGACCCGCCGCCTTGAGATGATAGATGATGACCGGAACGCCGCCCTGGCGCCCGATGCGCAGCGCCTCATCCGTGGCGGGGAGTAGCGAGTCGCCTTCCGAGCGCATGTGCGTGATGTAGCTGCCATGAAAGGGCGACATCGCGCGGGCAATATCTATGAGCTCCGGCGTTCCCGCATACGAGCCGGGCGGATAGATGAGCGCGCTCGCCACGCCGAACGCGCCATCACGCATTGCGTCGCGCACCACGCGTTGCATCGTGTCGAGCTGTGCCGCTGTTGGTGCCCCCGCTGCCGCGCCCATCGCGTACGTGCGCACAGTCTCCGCGCCGAGGAACGAGCCGACATTCACGGCGACACCGTGACGCTGCATCTCGTCCAGCCACGTACCGAACCCGCGCTCCCCTGTGAAGTTTTGCATCGCGCGCGTCATCTGACTGTCGCGCGGAGCCTGCAGAGCGACGATCTTCGCGTTCGACGGCGCGGGCGTGCTCCCCTCGCCCAGTATTTCGGACGTGATGCCCTGGGTGATCTTGCTGATCGCGTGCCCGTCGCCGTACACGAAAGCTTCAGCCGACTGACCCTGCATGTCGATGAAGCCGGGCGTAACAACGAGCCCGCTGGCATCGATGCGCTGCGTGGCGGTCGCGGCATCAAGGGGGTGCGGTGGCGCGACCGCTACAATATGGTCACCGCGGATCGCGACGTCTGCGTAGTACCACGGGTTTCCGGTCCCATCAACGATGCATCCGTTGAGGATCACGACGTCGAATGGACCCATCACTGCGCCAGATGTCGCGGCAGATGTCGAAGCCGCCGGAGAGGAGGCGCTCCGCCCGGTCCTGGTCGAGGCGCAGGCAGCCAGAGCGAGCGTCAGGAGTAAGCGCGACGGCAGTCCCCACGACCGCACCATGCGCGACGCACGAGCTTCTCTAAGTTCACCCCGCACCATGTTATGCGC
>JBPCNJ010000114.1:0-2944 GCA_051001375.1 Gemmatimonadaceae bacterium | reverse complement strand
CGCCTCCCGTTCGCGTTCTCTCAAGAAGTCGAAAGTGTCGGCTTCGACGAATGATATGTTGGTGAGACCATTCCGCTGGGCATTGTCTTGCGCACGCTCGAGCGCGGTGCCAGATGCGTCCAACGCCGTTACCTGCGTGGCACGCTGCGCCAGGTGCAGGGCAAAGGACCCGTGATAGCTGAAGCAGTCCAGCGCCTCGCCATGAGCGACACTCCCGACCAGGCGACGGTTCTCACGTTGATCCAGAAACGCCCCCGTTTTCTGACCCGTCCACGGCGCGGCCAGGTATCTCACGCCGTACTCGTCGACCTCAATCTCTTGGGGCACCTGTCCGTGCAGAATCGTCGTCTCGCGTGTCAGCCCCTCGCGACTGCGCGTGGACGCATCATTCCGCGCCAGAATACCAGCGGGCTCGAACAGTTCGACGAGTGCGGCAACAATGTCACTTCGGAACGACTCCAAACCGGCGCTCATCAGCTGAACAACGAGATATTCCCCGTACCGGTCCACCACGAGCGACGGCAGCGCGTCTCCCTCGCCGTGCACGGTGCGCCACGCGTTGGTGTGTTCGGCCAGGCCGCGCCGTCGACCACTTGCACGAGCGATACGCTGGCGCCACCAGGAGGTGTCAATGATCACCTGGGGATCGCGATCCAGCAGCCGCAGCGATATCTCCGATCGCGGGCTCCACAGCGCAACGCCGAGCGACTTGCCGCGACTGTCACGCACTTCCACAGCGCCGGCCGGCGCGTCCGGAGCCCCGGTCACATCGCTCTTGAAGATCCACGGGTGCCCGTTCTCCCAGCGACGAGCACCACGGCTGGACACCTCAGCGGTCGGACGGTCTGAACGTGGGGGCATCGCCCAAGGTACATGATTCTTGCGATGCTCTCCACCATGAACCGAACAAAGTCCGTGGCGACCGCTGTTGTCCCTTTCACCGTCGCCGTTGCCGCAGGTGCTGCCGCATTCGTCCACAAGACGCGCACCGCCAAGAGACTGGAGCGGTTGGGCGCCGCATCACTGGAAACGCTGCTCAACGCAATTGACGCAAACGATCCCGTCACCGGTTCGCATGTCCGACGGGTGGCGCGTTACGCCATCGTGCTGGCCGATGCCATGGGCGTGAACAACCACGACTGTCACACCATCGAGCGTGTCGCACTGTTCCACGACATCGGCAAGATCCACGAAGCGCTCTTTGACGTCATTCACGAGGACAGTAAGCCGACCCCCGCCGAGCGTCGCGCGATCAACACTCATCCCGAACGCGGCGCCGAGGTGCTCAAGCCGCTGGCGGCTTTCTATCCCGATCTGCCGCAGGGCGTTCTGTCGCATCACGAGCGTTGGGACGGATCGGGCTACCCGCGTGGGCTGAAGGGAAACGCCATCCCTCTGTCGGCTCGGGTAGTCGCAATTGCCGACACGTTCGATGCTGTAACCCAAACCCGCCGCTATCGTCCCGGCCGGCCGGTTGCTGTCGGTGAAGAGGTCATTGCGGAAGGGCGCGGGACGCAGTTCGATCCTGATTTGGTCGACCTGTTCCTCAGCCCACCGGTGCTCGAGCGCATCCGCAGCGAGAAGGATGCAGCGGCAACCTCCAACCATCGTAGCGCTCGGCCTCAAACGCGTAATGCCGAAGAAATGGAGGCGCCGGACATCAGCTTCCGCTGGCGCGGCACAGGCCCGGCGCTGCCCCCCGACGATCAGACGCACCAAACCGCGCCGTGATCACATGCTTCACGGCACTTCCGAGCGCGCTTCGGCCCGCGCCTGACGCGTGGCTGTCACGTGTTCGGCCATTGTCTTCGTGAACTCGTGGTGTCCGTCCCGAGTCGCGACGAAGTAGAGATACGGAACATTGGCCGGCTCCAGCGCCGCACGCAAACTTGCTGCGCCTGGTGATGCGATTGGACCCGGTGGCAGCCCCGGATTACGGTACGTGTTGTACGGCGACTGCACTTCGAGATCTCTATACAGCACGCGATCCACGTGATGGCCTAGCGAATACTGCACCGTCGGATCAGCCTGCAGCGGCATTCCATCGCGCAGCCGATTGTAGTACACAGCCGCGATCACGGGGCGCTCCTCCGGAACCTTCGCTTCCTTTTCGACGATCGACGCCATCGTCACTATCTCATGCTTGCTATGTCCAAGTGTGGCGGCCTTCGCGTCGTACTCCGGCTTCCACTCCCGCTCGAACCGCCTGACCATCTCACCAACGGCTGCATGTGCCGTCGTTCCCGGCGCAAACACGTATGTGTCTGGAAACAGGTACCCTTCCAGTGTTGTCGCCGGATCGCCGAGGCGCGCGCGCATGGCGGAGTCACGCACCGCGGAATCAACCGCTTCGGGCGACACGTGCAGCGCGCGTTCCAGCACGAGCGCGATCTGCACGATCGCGAAGCCCTCAGGGATGGTGACGCGATTGATAATCCCACTGCCGCCATTCATCGCATTCACCAGATCGCGCCATCGGGTTCCGCGTCGCAGCAGGTACGTACCCGCCTGGATCTGTCGGTCGTGACCACCCGCGCGTGCGTAAACTCGGAAGGCTAACGGAAAGTCGATGATCCCAGCGCTCGCCATGGAGTCCGCGGCAGCGCGGAACGATGCCCCCCGCGGTATGATCACGCGCACGGGCGCGCCGTGCGGTGCCGTGCACGCCGCGACGGTGGATATCAGTGTCGCGGTGAGCGCTGCAACAGCCGTTGTGCGCGCCACGCGCTTACTCCTGTAGCCGAAGCGCATGCTGCAACAGTACCGTTGCCGCCATGGCGTCCACATCGCCCTTTCTTCCTTCGGTTGATTCGCCCATGTCGCGCATGGCGCGGAGCGCGGCTGGGGTCGTGAAACGCTCCTCCACGTACCGCACGTGTAGCCCCGTCCGTGATTCTAGTGCCGCGCCAACTGTACGCACTTCAGCGCAGCGCGGCGTTTCATC
>JBPCNJ010000113.1:0-2799 GCA_051001375.1 Gemmatimonadaceae bacterium | reverse complement strand
GTCCCTCGGTGCTGTACCTCGGTACTACACTCGTTCGATGCCGACGAAGCTTCCCCGCCACACGATCACGGAGACTCCCTCGGTGCGCGAGGCGCTCGACGAGCTGCGTCGGCGGGGCGAGCCCGTGTCGCTCCCGGAGCTGGTGATCCTCGGTGCGCGGGGGCTCGTCGAGGACCTCGACCGGCGCGAGGACCAGTGTGCCCACGACGCGGCGCTCCGTGAGCGGCTCGTCGCACGGCTCCGATCCGGAGAGGGGCTCGACCTGGACGCGGCGCTCGCGGCGCGAGACCGCGGCTGGACGCGCGGTTGAGCGTCGAGGCGCTGCTCGACACCTCGGCGTGGGCACGGCTGCGCGATGGACGGCTCGACACGACAGCGGTCTTCCGAGGGCTCGCGGCGGGCTCGATCGGATTGTGCGAACCGCTCCTGCTCGAGATGCGGTACAGCGCGCGGAACGCCGCCGACTTCCGCGCGCTCGCCGAGGAGCTCGATGCGCTGCCGCTGCTGAAGCTGAGTCCCGTCGCGGTGCGTCGGGCCGTCGTCGCCCAGGCGGAGTTGGCCGGCGATGCCCGCGTCTCCCACCGGGTCAAGCCGATCGACCTCTTCGTGGCTGCGGCGGCGGACGAGCACGGTGTGGCGGTGCTGCACTACGACCACGACTACGACGTCCTCTCCGAGCACACCAGCCTCGCCTTCGCGAGTCGCTGGGTGGCCGCGCGGGGCAGCCTGACCTGAGCGCCGGGCCGGCGTCAGCGGCCGGGCGAGAGGATCTGCTGGACGTTGCCCGCGTCGCGACCGCTGATGGCGGTCGTCACCAACGGGCCGCCGCACACGCCGGTGGCGCAGGTCGACCCGGGACGGTAGCCGCGGATCTCCAGCGCTCGGGCGGAGGCGATCTGCCTGGGGGTGAAGCGCACGCGGACGACCCGCGGATCCGGCCGTAGACGACGGGGACGGGAGCCGAGGTCGCCGCGGCGCCGATGTCCGAGCCTGCCGCGTCGAGCAACCGGAACCCCGAGGGCTCGGTGGCGAAGATGCTCTGGTCGAAGGCCACGGTCGCCGTACCGGCGGTGCGATCGAAGACCACGGCGACGGCATCGGGGGCCGTCGTGTAACCGCCGGCGCGGGCCCCGCGTTGCCGCCGAGGGGAGCGCCACCGGCCGCACTCGCGAGGTGCGTGTCCGGGTCCTCGAGGGCTCCCTCGTCGGCGCTGACCGACACGAGGTACTCCTGAGTGAACACGGTCGCAGGGAAACCCACGCGCACCGTCGCGGGGTCGATCGCCGCGGCGGTGCTTCCGCGCAGGACGGTCCCGTCGGCGAGGTAGGCCCGGAAGGCGCTGGGATCAATCTCCGGGTCCGCGGCCGCGATCCCGGTGGGGGTGGCGTACGGATGAGCACGCCGGGGTCCGCAACCGCGGCGACGTCGGCGAGCGCGCGGTGCGTGCCGCAGCCCACCCGTCGCGCGGCGATGGCCTGCCACACGGGCGCCGAGAACACCGATGAGCAGCCGGA
This sequence comes from Gemmatimonadaceae bacterium, assembly GCA_051001375.1. Lineage (GTDB taxonomy): Bacteria > Gemmatimonadota > Gemmatimonadetes > Gemmatimonadales > Gemmatimonadaceae > Fen-1247. Next base: position 1,285 of record JBPCNJ010000113.1, on the reverse strand, counting down.
CCCTCCGCGCGACCAGGCGCGCTCCGAGCGGTAACGACCGCCACCGCCGAGCGACAGGTGGGTTCCCCCGACGGCCACGACCCCGGGCATGGAGGCGGGGAAGGGAGGCTCCGAGGCGAAGCCGAAGTCGCCGGTCGCCGCGGTGACCACCACGCCCGGATGGGAGTAGGCGCCGGCGTACGCGGTGTCCCCGGCGGTCTCCATGGGGGAGAAGGCGGTGGCGATCTCCCGGGCGCCGAGGCGGACGGCGGTCGCGACCCCGGCCGACAGATCCGCCTTCGAAGGGGAGTCGGCCTCCACGAGCAGGATCCGGCAGTTCTGACAGACGCCGCGCGCGGCCTGCGTGCCCAGGGCGGCCTCGACGATCCAGTCCCGGCCGGTGGGGTCGCGGAGTGGGAGCGGGCCCGTCTGGCCGCGCTGGTTGACCTTGCGGAAGCACGGCGCCGGCCCTGTGGAGGCGCAGGGAGAGATCCCGAAGTGGCGCGAGAACGCCAGCAGGTCGCCGGCGACGGTCGGGGCGTCGTACGCGGTGGAGCTGGTCCGGGGTGAGGCCAGCGGCCCAGGCGGCGGGCGCCGCCGTCAGCACGCCGAGGATGAGCGGGATCGCGAGGCGCAGGGTGCTCACCCTAAGAGAACCCCGGCGGGGCGGAGGAAGTTGCGCGACCACCGGCGCCGAAAAGAGGACCGGCCCCCGTGAGCGGGAGCTCACGAGGGCCGGTGATGCTCCGGGCCGCCCACCGTGGGCGGGCCCGGAGGAACTCATGCTGCCGTGCGACTAGTTGTGGTGACGCGCCTTTCGGTGGGCGCGCCGGATCTTGAACAGGGCTACGTGACGCGGTTCAACCCTGACGGCTCGACCGACACGAGCTTCCAGGGCACGACCGGCAGCCCGGGCTTCTACGACGCCTACGGCAGCTTCGTCGCGTTCTTCTCGCTTGCCTTCCAGGACGGGAAGATCCTCGTGGGCGGGGCGACCGACACGAGCGACTCAGTGGTACCCACCGCGCGGTTCACCCGCCTGCTCCCAAGCGGTGCACTCGACCCGTCCTTCGGCAACGAAGGTACCTCGCTGCTGCTCGCCTCCCGGGGGCAGGCGCGCGGCGACGTGGGCACGCGCGACTTCGCGGACGGGGTTGTCGACGAGGGCGGCGCCTGGGCGCTCGAGCGCGACCTGCGTGCCGCCGAGGAGCACCACTCCCGCCGGAAGCAGGGCGAGCTCCTTCCGGCGCACGAAGCGGGCGGTGACCGCGTGGAGCATCAGCGCGGTGGCCACCCCGAGCGCGTG
>JBPCNJ010000112.1:0-20842 GCA_051001375.1 Gemmatimonadaceae bacterium | reverse complement strand
AGTCCTTGTCGAGTAACGCTTTAGGTTGTGGTGCCTTCTAGTCGGGGTGGCCGGATTTGAACCGGCGACCTCTTGCTCCCGAAGCGTGAGCGGCGAAGTCCTCAAACGGGCTAAGCTGTTGAATGGCGCGAAGTTGAGCGTGGTGTGGCGCGAGTCCGGCGACAAGCATTCTCGCCGTTCACGCCTATCGGCGGCCCCACGTGGCCCCGTGTCTCACATTGTTCTTGGTAACGCCGGGGACTTACCGACCCCAACACCAGCTCGCCGGGTGTGTGGGTCGCTTCCGCGCTCATGGCGCTTGCTGGGCGCGGTCATCTGCTTCTGTAGCGTCGACGATCCGCTGCACGTACGAGCGCACATCGGCTGCGGCTGCCTCTGCGCTCTCGGTAGGCAGGTCGAGTGAGCGCGCGAGTTCAGTGAAGGGCGCAACCCAGTGCGCGGGCACGACGATCTCGGGCGGCCACGGCTGTTGCTCGCGGATTCGGAATGTTTCCTCACAGATCCGGCGGAGCGCCGGTGATGGCGGGACCAGCTCGCGGAGCACCCAGAGATCGAGGAGATCGCGTACGCGCTCGTTGGGCTGGCCACTTGGAAGTGTCTCCGTCATCGCGTGCAGCTTCTGGGCAACCTGCTTGGTCAGTGGGAGGCATGGGAGTGACGCCGGGCCCGTGAGACCAAAATCCGCGAGGCTGATCGCGGGCACCTCCTCTGGCGGAAGCGGCGTCCCTTCCCACGAAGACACCTCCATCTGAATGGATGACCACGTTTTCCCCCAGTACTCGACCTTGATGTCGAACCGGGTCATGTGCGTCATCTCGCGGGGCCGGGTCACGCGGAACGTGAAGCCCTCGTAGGGCGCGGCAAACGCGTCATCCAGCGCATCCAGGAGTTTGGCACGCTCGCCCCGGAAGACCGTGTCGTAATCTTTGGTTGCCCTTGCTTTGAGTCGGAGCCGCAGCTCCAGTGATACGCCACCTTTCACGAGGAACGCGGGACCATGATCCTCGGCCTGGAGGCGGCTCAGCGCGCCGCCGAGCACCATGAACGCCACCCAGCGCTGCACGCGATTCGGCGCGAGACTGTGATATTCAGCGTACCGGTTGACTGCGTCCTGCAGCTCTCGGTGGTTTGGCGGCGGCACGCGCTTGGGCGGCCGGTAGGGCTCTCGCGAGGGTCCTTGCGAGGGTGAGTGACCATCCGCGGGATCAGCCATGGCGGTGGGCGTTGGATGTGCCGTTCACGGCGGGTGTTGGCCGCTCAGAGATCTCTTCCGCGAATAATTCTTGACGAAGCGCCGCCGCATCGTGCCGCGATAGCCGCCCGTTCTCGAGGCCGTCCTCGATCGCCTGGCGGAGTAGCCCGGGGCTGATATGCTCTGCGTGGCAGTCCCGGATCGCGCGTGCGGCCGTGGTCACGGGAATGCCTTCGACTGCGGTCACGTCGCTTGTGGCGAGGTCGGCGTGGTGGACGACGTACTGGCCGGGTGTGGTGCGGCGGATACGGAACGCCTTGGGCAGTGTGATATGGATCTGGCTCGGATCGGCATCCGAGAGCCCGAGGAGCTCCAGGGCCGTTTGGTGCGACAGGACTCCACGAATTCCATGCGGCCAGAGGGAAGCGGCCATATAGGGGCCGAGCGGCGTGGCTGGGATGAGGGGGTTACGATAGAGCCCCTGCGCCACGCGCTCGATGGTGCCACGTCGACACATCATCACGATCGCGTGCGGGTCGACGCCCGCGTCCCGCGCGTGCTCCGTGGTGAAATATCCGAACTGATCGAGCGCTATCTCGTGGATCATAGCGAACGCGTCGCGCATCATAGGGCGGATAATACCTCACTCAAGGTTACATTCTATCCCGTTAGATCTTCTTGTGGACATAATGTAACGTCGTGTTACATTATGTCCACAAGAAATCCAGTTCCAAGGTGCGATGGCGCAGAGGGGGGCGGAAAGACTCCAATTGTCGGACCCATTTCCGGTTCCAACCACATCTCTCGGATTAGCACCCCATGCGGCACGATTGAGCAGGTTTACTGGCCTCGGTGAGGGAGATGCACGATGACGAATGGGAACACAGGCATCGCGGTCGAACCGCTCTCTCACCTCACCCGGAGTGGGCGGGCCTACCGCCGAACGGTAGAGGTCGACGCACAGATTGCATCGGCGCTCCGCCTGTCTTCAAACGAACTGACTGCCCGCGCTAAGGTTCGTGATCGCGATGCGCCTGACTTCCTGAAAGAGGAGTGCCTTGTCTACTTCATCCGCGTGCATCACCGCGCGGCTGACCTCGACACGGTCAATGCACTCTCCCAAGTGCTCCTTGAGCGGTGTGCGCTCTGGATCACCCGTCGGTTCCGAGCGCTCGGGCTCGATAAAGAGGACGCGCTCACGGCATATCAACAGCTCGTCAGTGAGATGATCGATGCGATCATCGATCCGGGCTCTGACCGCGGAGAATTCTTTCAGGTGCGCTTTTGGCGGGCGCTCCGCTGCCGCTTGCTCAATGCGTACGATGCATGGCTCCGCGCGAACAAGCGCGATGCACAGTATGACAGCTTGACCGGGTCGATCTCCGGACCGAATGACGCTGACGACGATGCCGGGAATCACGAACGGTTGGAGGAGCGCCTTGGGTCCGGGGAAGATCTGGCGCTCGACCTGGAGCATCGTACGATGATCCAGGAAGCGCTGCTCGCAATTCGTGACGAGCAACATCGAGAGGCATTCGTGCTTCGGCACTTTGAAGGCTGGCCGCTCGAAGCCGCGGACCCACACGGCGCATGTCTCAGTCGCCGGTTCCGGGTCAGTGTCAAGACGGTGTACAACTGGCTCCAAACTGCGGAAGCTGATCTGGCAGCATGGCGGGATACGAGGGATGCACGATGACGCACATCATGGGAGATCCGAATATGGCGACCGACCGAACGGCACTGACCGACGTGCTAGAGACGTACGCAGCCTCAGAGCCCGGCCCGAGTCGGACGACACTGCCAGAGTGGGTGCGGCGTTACCCGCAGTATGCGCAGCAACTGACAGAGTTCACTGCGCGGTGGGGCCTGCTGGAATGGGTTCCGGATCGAATCGACGATGACGAGACCGACGAGCAGACACTCGTGCTCCGTGGGATGAGCACGGTGCAGTCGGTCCTCTTCCGTCGTCAATTAGTCGTCGAGTCGGACACACAAGACCACTCTCTCGCGACACAGCCTGTAGAGCACCGATCGACAGAAGCGCAGTCCGTGCAGATGGACGACGTGCCACGCGATGTGCCAGTCGAAGTCGAACGGCCGATCGCGGGACTCCTGACGGAAGGGAAACGCCTCGGTATTACCGCGGACGATCTCGCTGAGCGAGTCGGCGTGAGCGACAGCATCCTGCGGAAGCTTGACCGTCGGCTCATCAATCCAGCCTCAATCCCGACACGTATCACTCGGGATCTGGGACTAGCACTCAACTGCGACGTCGTGCAGATCGCATCCTACGTCCAGCTCCCTCCGATATTTGCGGAGGGTGCCCAGCATCGTGCGAACCAAGCCCCGGCGTTACCCACGGCGCAGGAGGATTTCTTTGATGCCGTACGCCGCGACCGCACGCTCACTGAGGAGCGCAAGGCGCTACTCCTTTCCTTGGCGGGAGCGCGGGAGTGTGATCAATGACCTTCACAGAACTCGTAACTCGCTGCGCTGTGACGCCAAGGGATAGGAAGCGCACACCCTCTTGTGCCGCGACTAGGCGCTCGTGAGTCACTGGACTGATCTGCGCCAATTCGCACGCGAACGGTCGGCGCGGCTGCGTGCGACGATCGCCGGAGTGCCCACTGCGGCGGCGCTGCTCGCTGCTGCGGAGTATGAAACCGGCATCAAACGTATCCCCGTGCCCGCGGGCGATCCACTCCTCGATGGTGGAGACGCGGTGTATGACCCCGAGCCCCAGAAAATTTGGTACAACGACGAGGTGGGTCCCGAACTCGCGGTCGTTTACCAGGCGCACGAGTACGCACACGTGTGGCTCAACCACGCGGGTCGAGTCCACTGCAATCGAACGGATCTCGATGCCGAAATACCAGAGGCGTCGGTGCCCGTGGGTGTCCACCGCGTACAAGGGTACGGGCCGAAAGAGCGTCGTGAGCGCGATGCGAACGTATTTGCGCGGGAATTTCTACTGCCCACGGACCTGCTGCGTCAGTGGTTTGCTGATGAACGGCTAGGCGCCCCAGCCATTGCTGCGCGGGTTGGTGTGCCCCTCGGCATCGTGTTCCACCAGCTCGCGTATGCAATCCTGATTGGCGACCTACCGCGCATCGCGCGGTCCAACCAGGCCGTCGTTCCAGAACGCCCTCTCGATGCGAGTCAACGTCTCGCGGCTGAAGCGCAATGCGGTCCGGTCCTCGTCGAGGCCGGTCCTGGTACGGGGAAGACACGTACGCTCGTGGGACGCGTGCAATGGCTACTCGACCAAGGCGCCGACCCGGCGTCTATCCTCGCGCTGACCTATTCGAACAAAGCCGCGGAAGAGATGCGTGAGCGCGTGGCGCGTGCGGCGCCGGGGGCCGCCCCGCTCCTCTGGATGGGGACGTTTCACGCGTTCGGGCTCGAGCTGCTGCGCAAGTTTGGCACGCATCTCGGTCTTTCGACGGACCCGCCGGTGCAGGATCCGGTCGATGCCATGTTCCTGCTGGAACGGGAGCTCCCAGCGCTTGGCCTCAACTACTATCAGTACTTACCGGAGCCAACGAAGCATCTCAAACCAATCCTGTCGGCGATATCGCGCGCCAAGGATGAACTCGCCTCACCCGCGGCATATGCGGAGTTTGCGCAGCGGATGCGCGCCGTCGCAGTGAGTGAGGAAGAGATTGAGGCAGCTGAGAAAGCGCTCGAAGTCGCACGCGTCTACACGATCTACCAGGCACGCCTCGAGCGTGACGGACTCCTTGATTTCGGCGATCTCATCGCGCGCGCGGTTAGGCTACTGCGCGAACCGGCGAACGGTGTCCGCGATGCCGTCCGAGCAACGTATCAGCACATCCTGATCGACGAATACCAGGATGTGAACCGGGCAAGTGCGGTGCTGCTCCGCGAGATCGCGGGTGCCGGTGAGCGGCTTTGGGTCGTCGGTGATGCCAGGCAGTCGGTCTATCGCTTTCGCGGCGCGGCCCCGGTGAACATGCAGCTCTTCGCCGAAGATTTTCCTGGTGCTCGCGTACTGCGGCTCTCGCGAAACTACCGGTCACAACCGGCGATCGTTGATGCTGTCTCCCGATTCGCGGCCGCAATGCCTGGCATAGATGGCGTGCCGTTCACACCGTGGGAAGCTGCCCGACCACAGACCACTGGGGCAGTGCGGATGGAGATCGCGGCGCACGGTGAGGCCGAGGCGGAGGGTATTGCGCGCGAAGCCCTCCAGTACAACGCGAACGGAGTGGGCTATCGCGATCAGGCCGTCCTCTGTCGCTCACATACGAACCTTGCCCGGATTGCGGAGCATCTCGAGCGCCACGGGGTGCCCGTCATCTATCTCGGTGATCTCTTTGAGCGTCCCGAGATCCGCGACCTCCTCGCCCTGCTCTCGCTCGCCTGCCACGGGGATGGCCGGGGGCTCGTTCGGGTTGCACGGTTTCCGGAATATCAGATTCCGCTCGCCGATGTGCAGGCCGTGCTCGCGTTGGCACACGAGCACGACATGCCGTTCCCGGCTGCGTTGTCCCTGGCCGCGGGCGCCGCCTCGATCACGTTAGAGGGCCAACGACGGATCGCTTTGCTGGCAACGCACCTTGAGGGCCTCTGCTATGGGAGCGAAGCGTGGACGATGCTGTCGCGCTACCTCTTTGAACGAAGCGCGTACCTACAAGTGCTGTTGGAAGACACATCGCTGGCGAGCCGCCAACGACGTCTGGCGTTGTACCGGTTCCTGCAGTTCGCGTACGAACAGCGCCGGATCTCGCACGAAGGTCGACGCTTGGAGCGCGAGACCGATCCCAAACGCTCCTTCCTCCGGTTCGTTCGGCGGCTTGCCATGCTGGGCAATGATACGCAGCTCAGGCAGCTGCCGGACTGGGCGTCGGATGTCGACGCTGTTCGACTCCTTACCGTACATGCGAGTAAGGGACTCGAATTCCCGGTGGTGTTCGTGCCCACACTGGCCGCTGGAAAGTTCCCTGCAAACCGGCAGGGTAACGCGTGCCCACCGCCGCCCGAAATGGTCGGCATTGGCCGCGATGAGAAGATCGAGCACGATAGGGAAGAGGAGTGCCTTCTCTTCGTTGCCATATCGCGTGCGCAAGACGTACTCTGTCTGTCACGGGCGGTCCAGTACGGAAAACAGAAGAGTAACCCATCGAAGCTGCTCGCCCGTCTGGACTCAGTCCTGCCACGCCCGTCCGGCGCTACGACTGTCACATGGGCGGCGTCATCGCCGGGGGATGAGAGCGACACCACCTCCGGCAGCATACCGGTCCCCTCACCGCTCCCAGTGTTTTCAGCGCGCGTACTTGATACGTACCTGCAGTGTCCGAGAAAGTACTACTACGAGGAAGTGCTGCACCTAAGCGCGACCCGGGACGACACGGCGTATCTCGAGATGCATACCTGCGTCTACCGTGTGCTCCGCTGGATGGTCGATGAGGGCACAGGCGGCCGCACCGTTGACGCTACGGCGGCGGCGGATCGACTGGCGCAGGTATGGGCGGAGGCCGGACCCAAGGCTCACCCGTACGAAGCGATTTATCGCGCGGCTGCCGAGCAGCTTGTCGCTCGCGCCGTGGACCACACCGAGCGGACGCGCGGGCGCGGGCGAAGTTCACAGCCCGACTGGGTGATCAGCTTCCCGTATGGGCGCGTGACCGTGACCCCTGACCACGTCGAGGTCGTTGGGGAGGGCAGCGGGGCCAGCGTCGTCGTGCAACGCATGCGTACGGGCCGGCCGTCGTCGGCCGAGACGGCGAAACCCATCTACGGGTTGTACCACGCGGCCGCGGAAGCCGCCCATCCAGGCGTGACGCCGCGCGTGGAGGTCGTGTACCTGGCCGCCGAGACGATCGATGTCGTGACAGCGAAGCCGCAAACGATCCGTTCGCGCGCGGCGCTATATGGTGATGCCATCGAGGGAATCCTCCAGGACGAGTTCCCCGCACGGGTGGACGACTTCCTGTGTCCCCGGTGTGCGCACTACTTCATCTGCCCGCACGCCGAAGATACCTAGGCGTCATCGCGTCCGGGTGCAGACGGCGCAACTCGGCCAGATTACCGGTTTCACCGCGTCCGTCGGATTGGTCGCAGTAAGGAGAGTCAGCTGTCGACTGACCGATTGTGCACCCGTGTGCACCTCACTGCGATTATGAGACGGAGCGTGTGGCGATGGAAACGATTCAGGTATTCGTGCAGGGCGAAGGCGTCCGTGACATCCGCCTCGTTGAGGTACCCGCTGGCGCGAGCGTTCGAGATGTCGTTGTGGTCGCGGCGGCGCATGGCTTTCCGGCCGCAGCGGATCCTGCCGCCGTCCTCTTCGTTGAGGACTCGGACGATGTACTGGCGCCTGATCTCACGATTGAGGCCGTGGGCGTCCGGCACCACGGTTCGATGCACGTGCATCGGTGCACCACGGTAGCAACGACCGTGCACTTCAACAGTGAGAGCAAGGTGCGCAACTTCGGACCGGCGACAACGGTGGCGCGTGTCAAAGACTGGGCGGTGAGCACGCATGCTTTCAATCTCACGCCAGTCGATGCCGCTGAGCACGTCTTGCAGGTCACCGGGACGCAGGACCGTCCAGACGAGGACGTACACATCGGCACGCTCGTCCACGCTTCGCACTGCGTGCTCGCCTTCGATCTCGTCGCGAAGGTGCGGGTTGAGGGCTAGGCATGCCGCTGCCGTCGAGTGCATCCGGGGAGAGTGTGACAAGTCTGCCCGATGAACGTGCCTTTCGCCTCCACGTTGGAGGAGGTGCGTTCTTGCGCGGTGTGGTTCGTGGGCGGTGGCGGCTTCTGTCCATTGCGTGGCCCTACGCGCTCATTGCGGTGCGGGCCGCCGACCGTGAGCACGGGCCGCGCGAGCTAGTGCTTCGGTTCGAGCTCAGTAACTACCCGAACACCACGCCGACTGCGGCTCCATGGGACGCTGAACGGAACGCACCGCTGGATCCAGCACGGTGGCCGACCGGGCGCTCTCGAGTGGCGGCGGCATTCAATCCAGGTTGGAATTCTCAGGCCCTGTATCTCCCGTGCGATCGACGTGCAATTGCTGGGCACGACGCCTGGCGCACGCAACACCCCGCGATGATCTGGTCGCCATCGGGGGACATCACGCAGTATCTCAGGATCGTTCATGAGCTTCTCAATTCCAGCGACTATACGGGCCCACGTAGCATCCCTGCTCGCGCCTGACCATCGGTTGAGCTGCGCGGCGGCGCTCTGGCGGAGTGGGCTGGCCGAGCTGCGGCGACGCGGCGGTGGCCAGCGCGAGAGTGGTGCGTTCCTCCTCGGTGTGCGTACCGGGAGTGATGCCAATGCGCGACGTCGGGTGACACACTTTGTCTATTACGACGATCTCGACCCCCATTGTCTCGACACGGGCATGGTCGTCTTCCAGGCCCTTGGGTTCGGCCCGCTCTGGCAGCTCTGTCGCGAGACGGGGCTGTCCGTTGTTGCCGACGTCCACACACATCCTGGTGAAGCTCGGCAGAGCGATGCGGACCGCCGACACCCGATGATCGCCACCGCGGGACACATTGCGATCATCGTCCCCGACTTCGCGCAACGTCCCGCTCGGGGCGACGAGTGCGGCCTGTACGAGTACGTCGGCGCGCACCAGTGGCGTAACCACAGCGGCGACGCGGGCGGCCGTTTCTTCTACTCTGGGATCTGGGGATAGTCAGGTGAAGAAAACCTCTCGTAACCAGGACCGACCGATGCCGCGGAGCAGCAGATGATCATGTTCGGTGAAAACCCAGGCGATGAGTTGCACCGTGTCGTCAAGCTGGCGATGGACAGCGGGGAAGCGGCGACGGTCGAGGAGGCGATGGCGCGATTCAAAGGGTACCGGGTCGGGATTCGTGTCGGACGTCACGTCGCACGATCCCCGTCGCTGCAGGCGGCGGTCCTCACGGCGGTCAACACAGCGCGCCGCTGTTTCTTAGGCGGGGTCGAAGTGGCAGGAGCACTTGATGCACCGCTCTTGCTGCCGTGGCCGACGTGTCGCACGCTCGGTGACGCGGTGCATCAGCTCCAAGGCCGTGTCGGCACGAGTCTCTCGCCAGAGATTCCATGCATCCAGATTGGTGATGCGGCGAAATCGTCGATCGAAGCCGATGACGTGCTGCGCCGTCGCTTTGCGGTGCGCGCGACATTCGACGGCTGGTCGGGCGGTGTCGTCCCGTTGGCGAGCAATCTGCGACTCGGAGAGCACCAAGAGTGCACGCCGGCTGGCGTGTTGGCAGGCGCCCTTGCTGTTTCCGAGGCGTTCCAGTTTGTCCGCGGGGGTAATCCTGCCGCTGGACGTCGCGATGTCGGGCTCTCTCTCTGGCGGCCGGAACCCGAGGTCTCGTGGTTGGAGAGCGATGCGCTCGGTCCGGCGCTTGACCTCCTGCCATGTCGACTCTGGCTAATCGGCCTGGGACATCTGGGACAGGCGTACCTCTGGACGTTGGGGCTGCTTCCGTACGCTGATCCCGCCGCAGTCGAGCTCATGCTTCAGGATTTCGATACCCTGACGCCGGCAAACGACAGCACGTCTCCGCTGACGACGCGTGCACTCGTTGGGCAGAAGAAAGCCCGGGCGATGGCCGCATGGTGTGAAACGCGTGGATTCCGCTCCGTGATTACGGAGCGACGTTTCAGCCGGGACTTCCGCATCGCGAGTGATGAGCCCCAGGTCGCACTCGCCGGTGTAGATAACGCGCTCGCGCGGAGCGCTCTCGAGGATGCCGGGTTCGCACGTGTGATCGAGGCCGGCCTCGGAAACGGGACAACGGAGTACCTGGCCTTCCAGCTTCACACATTCCCCGGGCCGCAGACAGCACGCGCGCGATGGGGCAGGGCATTGGAGGCGGCATCGCCGTCGCGCCTCTTGGTGAATCCGGCATACGCAGCCCTCGCGCGCGCTGGGGTCGATGAATGCGGACTCACGCTCCTGGCAGGTCGGTCAGTGGGTGCTTCGTTTGTTGGGACCGCGGCCGCAACACTCGTCGTCGCGGAGGCAATGCGTCAGGTGATGGGCGGACCGGAGTACAGCCTGATCGACGGGAGTCTCCGTACACCGGCACGTCGCACCGCAGTTCCGCATGAACGCGGGTCAGCTGCTTTCAACCCGGGGTACACGCGCGTGTCGCAATAACAGCGGTAACACGCCAGCAAGTGTGGCGCGTGAACAGCGTGTGCGGTTCCACGGTCAGTTGTCACGCCAGCAGCGCCCCGACCTGACAGGAGGACGTACTGACGCTGCTATCGGAGCAGTTCGATGGTTGCCGGGTATCGATTGGTGATCTCACAACTGCCAAACATTCAACTTGGGAGAACAACGCAATGCCGAAGTCAAGCAAGGGTCCGAACGTCCACGTCGTCCCGGTGCAAACGCCGAGTGGAACCAAGTTCACGGTGAAGGAGGCTGGCAAGCCGCAGCCGCTCATCCGGCCGACCACACAGCAGCGTGCGATTGAACGCGGACGTCCTGTGGCGCGTGAGAATCAGAGTGAGCTCGTGATCCACCGGCCCAACGGATCGATCCGTGACAGTGATAGCCACGGGCATGATCCAAACCCACCTCGCGACAAGAAGTAAGTCGACCGCGGCCACCCGTATCTCATCACCGCTAACCTACTCATGCCGAATCGTCGGACGCATACCACTGTTGGCGCTGTATCCGGCGGCGCCTTGGCTGCCTTTCACGCCCGGCGTCTAGCCCCAGGAGATCAAGCCGTCGAAGCGATCGGCGGGATGCTCGCGGGTGCTTGGACCGGTCAACTTCCTGATCTCTTGGAACCCGCGACGTCACCGTGTCATCGCGATGTGGCGCATAGCTGTGCCGTACTGACCGCCGTTGCGAGCCTTGCGCTCGAGCAGTGGCGCACGAACTGCCGCGCCTACGCAGATGAGTACCGCTGCCGTCGTACCGGGTCGGAGCTGACCGGTGGTGAGTACCTCCTGCTCACGCTTTACGAAACGGTGTGGCGACTCATCGCCGGTGCTCTAGCTGGCCTCCAGGCAGGTTACGCATCTCATCTGTTACTCGACGGATGCACGCCGAGCGGCCTTCCAGTTTTCCTACGCTGAACAGATTGAGCCACGTGCCGCGGTTGACTGTTCCGCTTGTGCTGGCTATCGCGGCAAAGTGCGCTCCAGCCCGCCGATAAGTCAGGGTTGGATCAGCACCTGTCGATTGTGGAGCCTCCAACCCGCGGAGTGCGAGACGCTCGAAGGAGTTGACATGCTCGATAGACGGGCCGCGGAATGAGGTGGTGCGGATTGCACATGGAGACGCTGGGGTGTGCACCGCGCATCGCAGACTGTGCGAATTGAGCGTTCGCCATCGGAGCGTCTTTAGGCGCTCGGCGAAGCTGTACACAATGACGAAGTGGTGATGTGGCTTCGAGATCGGCCCTGATCGTGCCGTGAGGCTCTCGAACAGTCGCATTCTTAGTTGTCCCGGATCGTCCGGTGCATTGGTTCGGTTTGCCCGCTGGTCCACTGATGATACGGGTGGGTGAGTTGCTGCTTCAGTGGCTGGGGTGGGCGACCGCTACGTCGGCGCACGCCCCGCACACGCACCGGTGGCGCTGGACGGCCCCACGTCACACGCTAGATCCCAGCGATTGGTGCACCGACTTACCGGCGTCGCCCTCGGTGGCCAGCCCCCGCTCGCGCGTCGCCGTCGCGTAAATTGCGATATGGGTACGTCAGAAGAGCTCACCGGACGCGTAGAGACCCCGATCGTCGCGTTCGATGACGCTGGGAACACAGGACAGAACCTCCTCGATCCGGCACAGCCGGTCTTCGTCCTGGCGTCGTCCACCTTCCGCGAGAGGTGGCAGATGGTCTCGCGGAGCGCGCACGGGGCGAGCGGCTGCGCGAAGCCAAGTTTGCGCGACTGCGCCGTCGAGACAGCGGGCGAGCCCGGATCGTCGAAGCGCTCCGATCGCCGGCGCTCACGTCGGACACGGTCCGCGTGGCGGTGTACCACAAGCCCTTTCTCGTCACCACGTTCATGGTGGACCTGCTGGTGGAACCGTTGGCATATGCGGACGGGTTCGACCTGTACGAGAATCGCGCCAACCTCGCGCTCTCCAATCTCCTTCAGACGGTGACCGGTGCGCTGTGCGGTCCAGGGTCGCTCCACGCGTTGCACCGACGATTCGTAGCCGCGGCCATGGCAAAAACTTTGGCGGCGGCCGACACTGCTGTGCGAGCCTTCTACGAGACGATCGATCTCCTCCGCGGGCGCAACACGTTCCGGCCGTTCGATGGGACGCTAGGGATGCTCGCCGCTACGCGGCGCGTTGCGCCGGCATGGGTGGGACAGTGTGATCCAGTCGCGCTCGATCCTGCCGTACCGGCGTTCTCCGATCTCGCCGCCCAATGGACCGCGGCCCTCAGCCGGCCATTCGAGATCGCACACGACCGCTCCAAGCCGATCGAGCATCAGCAAACAGTCCTTGAACAGTTCATGCGCCCAGCAGGAGACACTCGAGTCTTCGGCCAACCGGGGATCGCTCGCGCGTGGCCGGTGCTGGCTCGCGGGATCGAATTCCGCGACTCACACGACATCCCTCAAATCCAGGTTGCGGACCTGCTAGCAGGGGCAATTGCGGCGGTGCTCGGGGCGCGCGTGCGGCCCAATGCCGCAGATCCAGAGGACGCCGCATTCGTTCAGGGCCTGGCGCAGACACAGATCTCGCAGATTGCGTTTGATCCGGTATGGCCTTCCGATGTGGTCGACCCTGCGCGACTCGGTGCGGGCGATCGCAGCGCCAGCGCGGCGGTTAACTTTGTGACCGATCTCGCGCGCGCAGCGGCCGACCTAGGGAACGCTCGGTAAGCCCGACGGCCGGAGTCCGCACGCGCGGCGGTCCGACGAATTTTGGGATCACGCGACCAAGCAGGCAGGTTGGAGTCGCCGCGCAGGCGGCCACGCAGGCTCCCCATACCGACCCTCCGCCGAGTGGATACGCAAGTCATTCCCATTGAAGGACTCAAGGCGTTCGTCACGCTCGCGGCGGTCGTCGCGGGTGCACTCCTCGCAATGCTCTTCGGGGTTCGGAGGACCAAGGCAGAACGCCGCTGGAACGCGAAGTACGATGCCTACCAACAGATCTTCGCCGCGCTCGAAGACGTGCGCTTCTGGGCGGCGGAGACCATTGCTGACATCCATTTCCTCCCGACAATTGGTGAGGTGAGCATCCAAGCGCTCGGCAGGAAGTACTACGAGGCGCAACGCACCTTGTCATCGCACGTGCACGTGGGCCGGCTGATCATCAGTGCGGAGGCGCGCGAGCGGCTGGACGAATTTGTGCAAGAGCTTTGGCGTGAGGAGTACCGCTATCGTGAGGACAGCGGTGAGGACGATGACCATTTCGCCCTCCTGAGCGACCATGCGCACAAGGTGCAAGCGCTCGTTGAGGAACATGCGCCCATAATCGAGAATGCCGCGCGGAGGGATCTCCGGTGATGCGAACGTCGCCGCACACGAGTGCGCGTGCACCTGCAAATCCGTCTCAATTACGATCTTGCGGTTGTAATCCGAACGTGCAGAGTGGCAAACTATGGCTTGCCCACCGCCCGCGCGTGGTGCAGCCCGCGCCGACTCGGCCGGACGAGCGCTAGTCGATCGGCTCACCCGGCCGAGTACGCCGCATGCTCCACGGTAGACCTGGAGCCACCTGTACTCAAACAGGGGATCAGATCACGAGCGGCCGTATAACGTTCCGAACGCGTTTCCAACGACTGCGACCAGCTGGTGCAATGCGTGTCCACCAGCTTGCGAGCGCCGCACTGTCGGAGAGCCCTCCGGCAGGGTGGCCAAGAGGCGGCGGGAAGGGACCTCACAATCCGCCTCCCGACGCATTCGCCTGCGCCGTCGGACGATGGCCCGATGTGATCATTAGTGCTTGGTGCGGGGTGAAGCCCTCCCGGAGCAGGGCCTCGTACAGCCCCCGGTACATCCGTGCGAGACTTGTGGTGGTGGTGTCCTCACCCATGAACTTCAGCAGCGCGGGTAGCATACGGCGCATCGCTGCTTCCCAGTGTAAGAATTCGGCGTCATTCATGCGGCGCACCTCGAGTGGTTGGCGACCTGCTGAAAACCAGTGCAAGCTTGGTCCACGATGCTTTAGCGGACGCCCGTAGACACGACGATGGTGCGGCCCATCCGACGCCCGATCGGGTGCGCGTGTCAGGTCGTCCGGCGGCGCTTCGATGCGGTGCATTCTCACATGATGCACTCTGATCATGTTTTGCCACTTATCGGCTGAACGAGCTGCATCCTCAGCCCCCAGCTCCGAACGACGCTCCCCGCTGAAGGCAGCCGGTAAATCGAGCGGCTGCGCCCCAGCGAACATCGGGTGATCTCACGCGACTTCATCCCGGGATCTGCTCGGGTCCGACCGCCTCGCGGGCAGCGACAATCACTCGCCCGCTTTCAGGGATCGGAGGCCAAGGGCGGGCGACCGGCCACTCGACGCCGCGCGGCACCGCTGAAGCGGCCGGAATCCTCGCGGCAGCCGTGCACCACAACGCCCCATTGCAGTCGCGGGCGAACCAGTACACGGCGCCCGTGCGCGTCACCGCTTCGTACACGATGTGATCTGCCTCCATCCAGCCGCCTCCCCCTGCCGCGGACCCACACGGCCGTCGGCGCATCCTGAACGTCCGATGAGTAACTGGATCGCCATACAACGCAGGCGCGCTGAGGCGAAATAGGGACGCGTGGCGGAGCGCCGGTGTGAGGGACGTCTGGTGCATGCGGCTTCAACAACGCACCGTAGCGTCACCTCAAATCGGCGGGCCAGGCGCTCGGGGCGTCGGATAGTTCGTACCGTATCGTAGCTGCGCGGCCGTGATCGATATCCAAGACGGCCGAAAGTCGGCTGCTCGAACCGCGACCGCCGATGCGCGTGAGCCCGCATGCCTGGCGGCTGCGGTGCGCGGTTCGCCGCCCGCCGCCGGGTCCAGACGAGACAGTGATCGTCGAGTTCCGACGGCATATGGCGTGGGGCTGATGGCGCATCCCCGTTTGGTTGCATGATGGGCAAAGCGAGCACGCACGATCGGGCGAATTCGATCTGTCACTGGTGGGCGGCCGCTACGCGAGCACGCTGAGGAAGTACCGGCACACCCACTCGACGTCGCCGGCTGATCCGGTTGAAAGGATGTCGAGCACACTCCGACCCGGGAACTCGGGAGACGCATCGCTTGGCGGACCCACTCCGGCATGCGGAGCCCGCGAACGGTATGGGCGGCCCGATGAATTCCCACGACATACGCGGAGCGCGCAAATGTTACCTGGGAGAATGGGACGGGGAGCCCGTCACGCCAGTACCGCGCAACTGTATCTGGGTATCCCAGGACCCGCGCACATTCGAGGTCGGAAAGTTCCCATTCCGCCGCTACGACGAAAACCACGGCCGGATCCCGAAGCGCGTCCGCCAAGCGGCGAGTCATGGATCGAGCGTCGTGGGCACCGGATAGTGACGGTCATCACTCACTCTGCTCCCCTCCGATGCCGCTCGACAGAGCGGATCCGCGCCAGCCAGCAAATGGCTTGGGCGCGTCTGCCAGATGGGCACTGCTCGAGTTCTCGCATGATCTGGCGAGCGAGTGTTGCTCGAGCGCGTTGGAATCGGCGCTTCGCCGCACTGGGTGTGGTGACGGCCCACGCTGCGATGTCATTCCATGACGCGTGGTCAACCAATCGACGGTACAGCAACTCCTGCGTGTGTGGTGGGAGCACGGCCTGAGCGCGGACCGCGTATGGCGCAACGAGAGCGCTCATCGAGAACTCATTACTGTCCTCATCAGGCCCATCGCGCTCACAGAGCTCAGGGCAGAGCGGCTGGCGTCGCACCGCACCAGGCTCGTGCCAAGCGGATGGGTCGCGCTCGGTGGCGCTGAAGAGCGGCACCTCGAGCCGGCGGAGCCGCAGATCGCGAAGCACAACGCGTTTGCCGATTGCTATGACCCAGGCCATCAGCGCGGTGTCATCAGCTGCGCGGCACCGGCGGAGCGACCGCAAGACGAGCAGGAGCGTATCCTGCACGTAGTCCTCACGGTCATCTGCGTCCCCAATCCGCCAGTACCGACGAAAGTAGCGCGACAGACTGGCGAGCAGGCACCTCGCGAGGTCGTCGAGCGCGATCGCGTCACCCGCGACCGCCGCGCGCCACACGTCCACAAGCGGGACCTCGCGCGCGACGCCCCTCACGTTGGCCGCGCAGGCTGGGAAACGACCTCGCGCGGCGTTCCGCTCTGGCCTCTACCGATCAACAGACTGTGTCGGGTGCCCGGTAAACAGTGGCGATGCATACACTGTAGATGCATACATGGTACCGTGTCAATCTTGACCCGTGCCCACTCCCCAGGTGCTCCTTGGCAACGCGATCCGCGCCCTTCGCATGAAGCGCGGCTATTCCCAGGAGGGATTCGCTCACGCGGTCGGGTTGCATCGCACGTTTATGGGAACTGTGGAGCGCGGGGAGAGCAATCTGTCGCTCTCCAACCTGCTCCGTATCGCGGAGGGGCTGGGAGTGCGCCCTGGCGACCTTCTGAACACCGCTTTCGGGGATGCCTCTGGCCATGGCAAACGCAGCACAGCACCGAAGGGCGGCCGATGCGCGTGCGTTGATGGCAACAAGTCTGCAAGC
Source organism: Gemmatimonadaceae bacterium (assembly GCA_051001375.1). GTDB lineage: Bacteria > Gemmatimonadota > Gemmatimonadetes > Gemmatimonadales > Gemmatimonadaceae > Fen-1247. The sequence goes on along the minus strand of JBPCNJ010000112.1, from coordinate 3,995 downwards.
GCGGCTCGGGAGCCAGCGCGACGGCGGCAACTCGATAGGCCGGATACGTCGCGGGTGACGAATGCCCTGACGCGCGGACCCAAATCTCGAAGGTCCGCGCAGCCGCGTCGACGACTACGCCGACGACGACAGCAGCGACAAGGTGCTTCTGGTGCTCGCGCGATAGATCGCGGAACCAGGCGCGGATCCGAGGCGCGGTGAGCCCCTCGTTGGTAGAATGTGTCGCCTGCGCCGCCGCTGCTTCGACTGCACTCGTCGCTTGAGTGGCCTCGCACTCGAGGAGTGCGAGCGCCCGTCGCTTCTCGTCGACCGTCTCGGCAACCATCCGGAATGCGGCACGGAGCGCCTCGCGCTCAGTCTCGCTCTGTGCCAACGCCAGCTCCCGACTGCTTTCATTGAGCTGAGCGACGATCGAGGCGATCTCCATCCGGAGATGCTCAAGCACCTCGTCCTCGGTCCGGACGCCGATATCATGCGCTGCCCGCCGTGCGAGCTCGGTGTCGATGAAGGCGCGGAGCTGATCACCAGCAAGGACGTTTTCGACAGCAGTGGTTACCGCCGCATCAAGGACATCGGCGCGAACGACGGCATGGTCATGGGCGCAAACCCCGGTGCGACTCAGTCCGCCGGTCAGGCGGTGCTTGTAGTAGTAGTACGTGCCAGAGGTAGGCCGGTAGCGCTGACCGTGCCAGCCAGCGCCGCAGTGCTTGCACCGGACGAGCCCCGTCAGGAGGTACGCCGGATTGCTATTGCCTGGGCCGCCAGTACGCTGGCGCATGCTGAGGGCCATGTTCGCGCGGGCGAACTGCGCCCGCTCGATCGGAGGATCCGGTACGAAGCTGGGGTAGACGACCGGCGCGCGTCCGTCCAAGCGGGTAGCGTCGGCGCTCTCCGGCGCGAGTTTGTCCGCGTTGGCGGTTCGTCCCCATACCAAATCGCCCATGTAGATGGGGTTCCGGACGATTTCGCGTACGGATTCGGCCGTCCACTGGTTCCCAACAACCTTGGCGAGTACGTGCCGAAAGCGGGCAGCCGGCGGGGCAATACCCTGCGCGGTGAGCTGGCGCGCGATCTGGCGGAGTGACCGACCCTCGACCACTTCACGGAAGATGCGTTTGATCACGGCGATCGATTCATCGCCGGCGAACCGCAGCACGAAATGGCAGCCCTCACGTTTCACTGTGCCGCCGATTGGCGTCCGCAGGAGCAACGCCCGATCGGCGGCACGCGCGAGCCAACGCTCCGTCCCGTAGGGCACGTAGCTGCTCCCCGGCCAGAACCCCTTCAGCGCGCGCGTGCGACGGCCCAGCCGGCTCTTCTTCGAAATCTCGCGCAGCTCTTCGCTCGCTTGAATCGATTCCGACAGATCGCGGATGAGCGACGCGAAGACGATATAGGGATCATCCTTTTCGTAATCCGGCGCTGGCGCCGTACGCTCGGAGTAGCACCAGCGGACGTCATGATTTGCGAAGAGGACCTCGATGTAGATACGATACCGCGGATCAAGCCACCGGCCCAAGCGCTTGTGGTTTTTCACGTACACACGTTCAAAGGGCGCGCCGGTCGAACGTTTGACCACTTGGGTCAAACGATCCAATCCCTTACGGGATTTCGTCGGCCCACGCGTGTCGTCGTCAGAGAAGCGAAAATCGGGATGATCTGGGATGGTGTAGCCATCACTGGCCGCGACTCGCGCATTGTAGAGATGTTGCGCTTCAATTCCCTCTGAATCTTCGTCGCTCTTGCGTGCGTAGCTCGCGGCGAGGCGAGCCCGATCAACGGCTGTCGCGGTCGGTTCGCTACGATCCGGCGCCGATACGTTGGGGGCGGTATGACCTATTGGGGCAGAGCTGGTGTGCGTGCGTATGGCTTCGTTGTGTTCGTCCGCGAGCCCCTGCTGAATGGTCGATGCGGCCGCGTCGAGTGGTTCCGCGTTCAGCCACAGCGAGGCCGTCGGATGAGGGAGCGGTGCCACGCGGGAAGCGGGTGGCGGTGAGATCGTGCGCGATCGAGGCATGAGACGGTATCCGGAAAGTGGTTGAGGCGCTGTGAGATCTCGCGAGCGATGCCGCCGATTCCCTCGCGTTGGGCTCGTGTGCTGCACAGTCAGGGGGGAAGCACGCGAGTCATAAGGTCCGCGACGAGGTCGATAACGGAGCCCAATCCATCGGCTTCGTCATGATGATTGTTGGATTCGCTGTCGCCTCGATGTGCAGGTCCAGTCCTAGGTGGAGAGCCGTCGGACTCGCAGGCCGATGCGATGCGCACGCCGAGCATTTGCCACAGCTTGCGACGCTTGGGTGCTACACGGCCCGGCCCGGGCGGCATCGGCCGCGAGTCGGGCGGGAGAATGTCTCGGCAGGGCTCGAGTTTGGTCACGTCGCGGCGGCTGGTCAGCTCCGCGGTCCCGCCAAACCGGCCATTGGCACGCGCGGAGGTGTACCTCAAATACTGAGGTCGCGCCGGCACCACACGAGTGGACACAGTGCTTCATGCCCGGGGCCTCCACTTACCTCGCCGACGTTCGCGAGCCCGAGACCAGCTCGGGATGACCGGTGCGAGGCTCCACGCCGCCGTATACCGCGGCGGCGGCAGAACGCCTGCGAAGCACAGCTCCAACCGGCCGTCACCTCGAACTCTACCGCCGGTGAAGGTGAGTTCTTGGTGGATATGTCTGGCGGTGCGAGTATAGACAGTGGCAGGACAAGGAGAACGTCACGCGGTACACCACCGAGATTCGCGTGCGCGAGCTGGTGATGTTGAGCAGCAAGGGGGGCGAGACCAGCGACAATCGTTCTACAGGGAACGAGCGCAACGAGCGTAGTGCTGCTCAGAGCCGTCGTGAGCCCGTCGCGACATCCGTCGGTGCTGGACGGAATGCTCCGACTGCGGGTGAGTTCGATGAGTTCCCAGCGGCATTGCAGGACGAGGACGACGACCTACCGTTCTAGATTCGACTGTTTCCCGTATCGGTGGGTACCGATCCCACTGATACGGGATGTCGACTGTTCGGCCTAGCGACGCATTTTTCGTCAATTCCAAGGTTGAAGAGTGCAGTACAAGCATCCGATCCACCAAATCACCGCAACGCAGTCTTAGTAAGCGCGAGATATATCAATGGCAACGACACTACGTGGCGATGTAAAGGTAGCTCGCGAGGTTGAGTTTATAGGGGAGCGCGGAAAGGCAAGTGTGTACATCGTGACGATTTCACGGGAAGGCGTCTACATGCGCGAGAAGGGTAAGCGCAAAACGTTCGGACCGTGTCCTTGGTCGCGTGTGTGCTGGGAGGCAATGAAGGCAACCGACGGAATGCCACCGATTCCCGCACCCGCCAAAGAGCGCCCTGCAGCGCGGCTGCGCAAAGGGTCGCAGCGTGCGAACCGGAACCTCCTTTCGCTGTGAACTGGAACCAGCGGTTGTCTGTAGGAGCTTCTTCATGCGCCACCCAATCAGGCAGCACTGAGCTTGCGAAGTTGAACGATCAATCCGCGAATGGATCTCAACGTGCTGCCACTTTGGGAGGAGTGTCGATCCTAGCAGCAGCGAGTATGGACATGGTCTTGAGCCGCCGCCCCGCGCTCGTGGTATCGGTGGACGCCGACCAGTCCATCAAGAGCGCCGTGTGCGAGGCACTTAAACTTGCACGCTATTCACCGGATGACGTGCAAGGGCTTGCCGATTTCACCACATTCCCGACCTCTGGCCTCTATTGCTGGAGCGGTCAGGCGACTTACATTGGGCAATGCCAGATTACAGGCACGCCGTGGTTCCGCTGGGACGGTCAGTGGCGCCTCCTCGTAGAAGCCGAGGTGGCGACCGTAGCGATGTCCGTGATCCTTCAGCGTGGGAATCTGCCGAGTTCTCTGCCTGCCACAGTCCCTGTCCGCCAGGTTGCTGCGGCACTTTGGGGTGTGGCGAGTAAGATGAACGAAACCGAAGCGGCAACAATAGCGGCATCAATGGATGAAGAACGGCGGGCCATGGGACAGGGG
>JBPCNJ010000111.1:0-5707 GCA_051001375.1 Gemmatimonadaceae bacterium | reverse complement strand
GTTCACCGGCGCGATCAAGCGTGTGGAGGGGGCATTCGAGCGGGCGCATCGCGGCACGCTGCTTCTGGATGAAATCTCGGAAATGCGACTGGATCTCCAGGCCAAGCTGCTGCGCGTGCTGCAGGAGCAGGAGTTCGAGCGGGTGGGGGGGACGTCGTCGATTCGGGTCGACGTGCGAATTGTCGCCACCACCAATCGCGATCTGGCGGCGGAAGCGGCGAAGGGCACGTTCAGGCAGGACCTATACTATAGATTGAGCACGATCCCAATCGCTATACCGCCACTGCGCGATCGGCGCGAGGATATTCCAGCCCTAGCCTACAGGTTCGCGATGCGAACGGCTGCGGAGATGAACAAAGAGATCAAGGCGATCGATCCGGAAGCGCTCGAGGTGCTACAGAAATACGACTGGCCGGGCAATGTTCGGGAGCTGCAGCACGTTGTAGAGCGGGCAGTGATCCTATCGACAGGATCAGTGGTACCGCCGCACGCATTCGAGGGCTTCCGATTCGGCCTGGCGCACTCACTCGGCGGCCCAGTCTCGGCGGCTCAGCGTGCGTCGATGGCAGCAGCGGATAGAGCCAGATTGCCCGTTTACGGGAACGACGATGGGGTGCTGGTCAGGCTCACGTCGCTCAACGTGGAGGAAGCAGAGCGGAAGATGATCGGAAAGGCGCTGGAGATTGCGGCCCACAACCGAACCAGAGCGGCAGAGCTCCTTGGAATAAGCGTGAGGACTCTGCGCAACAAGCTGAACGGACCGACGGCGGGCGAGGCAAGCTTGACCGCGTGACGGACGGCAAGTTGTGCCGGAGCGGCAATATCTTCCTACCTTGCAGGTTGTAGCGACCCAGAATTGGAGAGCTGCAAAAGCAAAATAACAAGCGCTAAGTGATTGCAGTATAATCACTTAGCGCTTCTGCATTAGGGCAATGCATCGCCGAGGCAAGTGTGGTCCTAGCGTTGCCCTAGCATATCGCCGAGATGATAAGCGGATTCATTGGCCGAGTGAGCTCGGCGGGGCAGCTAAGGGACGCACTAGACGTCGGGAGCCAGCGGGTGCGGGCCATCGCCGATCGTGTATCCAAGGCATCGCTGCAGAACCAGGACGGCTTCGCATTGCCGGGCGGAGCGACCGGGCAGCCAGGCACGAGCGGCACTACGGGCGAGAGTGGCGTCGATCTGGAGTCTGAGATGACGAGTCTGGCCGACGAGCAGCTGCGGTACGAGGCGACCTCCAAGCTTCTGTCCAAGGCGTACGCTCAGATCCGCACCAGCATGAGGGACAAGTAACCCATGCCGACGCCAATTGGGCTTCTGCCGTCAGTGGCCGAGCCAATGCGGCAGCCGATGTTTCGCTCCCTCTCGATTGCCGCAAGCGGCCTCTCTGCACAGCGGCAGCGGATGGAGACGATAGCGTCGAACATCGCGAACGCGGAAACGACGCACGACGTGAACGGCGCACCGTACAAGCGCCGGGTCGCAGTGATTGCCGCGGGCGAGAGCGCGATCGGTGGTGCGGGTCCGATTGCACTGGGGCAGCCCGTAGGGACGGCGGGGGCATTCAATGGTGTGCAGGCGTTCGAGGTGCCCAGCGGGAGTCTCTCGACCGACGGACCACGGAGCTTTCAGGTACCCGTGCTGGAGACGAACGGAATTGATGGCGGGACCGGTGTGCACGTCGCGGCGATCCAGGAAGATGCGACGGAGGGGCAGCTCGTGTACGACCCCGGTCATCCGGATGCTGACAAGAACGGCTACGTGCGGTATCCCAACGTGCGCATCACTGACGAGATGGTGGACATGATGGACGCACGCCGGCTGTATGAGGCGAACGCCAGCGTGTTTCAGTCGGCGAAGGCAATGTTGCGCCGCGCGTTGGACATCTAGTGGCTCTCGAGTGGCTCTCCAGTGGCTCTCCAGTGGCTCTCTAAGAGAATAGACCAGAATGGCAATCAACAGTATCAACGGACCGGCTTTCAATCCTTACGCGAGCGGTGTTGGCTCGACGCGCAGAAGCGATGTCGCGCCGAGGACTCCGCTCCTGCCACGCGCGCCGAACGACGTACCGACGACGAGCCAGAAGACTGTAGCCGAGGCGATCAAGAGCGATGCGAGCGCACGTGCGGCGCAGGTACAGTCGTCTGACGCGCCTCAGGGAGTAGATCAGGATCTGTGGAGCGTGCTCACTAAAGAGGAGCGCTCGTTCTTTGTTAAGTCCGGTGCGATGGGCCCGCTCACGTACGGTCGCTTCAGCGCGGCGCAGGGTTCGACGCCAGCGCCGATGCTGCGTGGCGGACGTCTGGACATCAAGGCCTAAGGCCGCGCGCATGTCTGATCCAATTGGCGGAATCGGTAAGGCGATCGGCAACTCCATCGGGCGCACGGGGCTCGATACTGGGTCGAAGCAGATACCGGTCATGCAGGATAAGGGCGGCACAAGTGGAGCGAGCTTCAGCGACACACTCAAGCAGATGGTGAACAGGACGTCGGATCAGCAGGACATGGCGGCTGATTACGCGGCGCGGTTCACTCGCGGCGAGCCGGTAGAGCTGCACCAGGTGATGGCGACGGCGGAAGAGGCATCGTTGTCATTGGAGATGCTCGTGGAGGTGCGGAACAAGTTCCTCGATGCTTATCGCACCGTCATCAACATGCAGTCCTGATACAGACCAGGGGAACACTGATTCGTGGCTGACACATTCCTGCAGTTACTCGATCGCCTAGGCGGTCGCCAGCGAACGATGTTGGTGACCGTTGGCATCGTGATGGCGGCGGTCATCTTTGGCATCTCGCGCTGGGCAACCGCACCGGAGTGGGTTCCGGCATTCACGAACCAGCCGATCGAGACCGTTGGCCAGATGACCGACAAGCTGCAGCAGGCGGCGATTCCGTTCAAGCTGGGCCATGGTGGCAGCGACATTCTGGTGAGCGCGACGGACGTTGCACGTGCGCGCGTGACGCTGGCAAAGGATGGACTGCCATCGGCAGGGCGTCCCGGAATGGAGCTGTTCGACCAGCCGTCGTGGGGAATGACCGACTTCACGCAGCGCATCAATTATCGGCGTGCGCTGGAGGGAGAGCTGGAGCGCACGATCGGAAAGATGCGTGGTGTGCAGGCGGCGCAGGTACATCTGGCGCTGCACGAGCAGTCAACTTTCCGTCAGCAGGACAAGCCGTCGAACGCATCTGTAGTACTAAAGACGGGCGGTGCTGCACCCGCGGCGGACGTGGTACAGGGGATCGCGCATCTCGTGGCGAGCAGTGTGGATGGGTTGACGAGTGAACATGTCACCGTACTGGATGACGCTGGACGGCTACTATCCACACCGATGGACGACGGTTCGCTCGCGTCGCTAACGAGCTCGCAGCTAACGACTCAGCGCGAAGTCGAGAGCTATCTGCAGACAAAGGCCGAAGGGATCATCGACGACATCGTAGGGTCTGGTAACGCGCGCGTTCGAGTGACCGCGGCACTCAACTTTGATAAGATCGAGCGGCAGTCGCAGCTGGTTGACCCGGAGAAGCAGGCCACGAGCACGGAGCAGAAGTACGAGATCACGCCGGGCGCGCAGGGCGGAGCGGCATCTTCCAATGTTGCGACAAGTTACGACAACTCCAAGATCACGGAGAACTCTTCCGGCGCAATCGGCAACGTGAAGCGGATCTCCGTCGCGGTGCTGTTAAACGACAGGATCATCCCGCCAGCGGTGAACGCCAAAGACGCGGCGAATGCGAAGCCGGCCTACGCCGCACGTACGCCAGCGGAGATCAGTCGGATCGAATCGCTTGTGCGTAGCGCGGTTGGAGCAGATAGCACGCGTGGGGACATGGTGACGGTGGTAGCGACGCACTTCGACGGCGCACAATTGATCGTAGCGCCCGAAGAAGCCAAGCCGGACATCATGGCGCGAGTCGAGCAGTTCCAGAAACCGGCGATTTCAGTGCTCGCAATTGTCGCGATGATCGTAGTCGCGATGATGCTGGTCCGCGCAATCAAATCCATACCAGCGGCCGGCGCCCTGCATTCCGGCCAGCTTGCCCTTGCGGCACCGGGGACATACGCCGCGCCCTTCCCCTCCAATCCGCACGACACCGCGGCAGCGATTGCTGGGAATGCTTACACGGCCCACCGTGGATTAGCGCCGATGTCAGCGGAGCCGCTTCGTTTCCCGCAGGACATGGGAACGCGCGGCAAGGTTGCGGCAACGATCGCGGCGAAGCCGGAAGTCTCAGCACGCGTTGTACGCGCGTGGAGGAAGGAGGCGTAGCCTATGGGCAGCGCGTTGAGTGTATCGTATGATAAGGGGGCAAGCCTCACCGCCGCGGATCTCACGGGTCCACAGAAGGTTGCCGTGCTCTGCATGGCGCTCGGCTCCGAAGAAGCCGTGAAGCTGACACAATCGCTGTCTCCGGAAGAAGCTGAGGAGATCAGCTTTCACATCGCGCAGATGGAGCAGGTGAGCTCCAAGACCGTCGAGGCAGTATTCGACGAGTGGATGAACATGGCGGTAGCCGTGGATTCCATTGCTATGGGTGGACTGGGCTACGCGAGTGAAGTTCTGGAGAAGGCATTTGGGCCGCCGAAGGCGATGGCGACGATGACGCGCATCCAGACACAGCTCGCTGATTCAGCAGGGTTGCACCGGCTGCGCAGTGCGGACCCGCAGCAGCTCGCGACAACGCTGCGCGGTGAGCATCCGCAGACGATCGCACTGGTGCTCGCGCATCCGGAATCGCTACAGGTGGCGACTGTTCTCCGCGACCTGGACCCATCGCTCGGCGGCGAGGTCATGTATCGAATCGGGTCGATGGAGAAAGTAGCGCCGGACATGATGTTGCTTGTGGAGAAGGCATTGAGCAACGAGACGGACCTGAGCTTCACGCGCGGGCTGCGCGCGGCGGGCGGGCCGGACGCGGTAGCGAATGTGCTGAATCACGTGTCGGGAACGCTCGAGAAGGATCTGCTCGATCGGATCAACGAGCGTGACGCACAGCTATGCGAGCAGATTAAGAACCTGATGTTCGTCTTCGATGACGTGAGCAGGCTGGATGACCGCTCGCTGCAGCGGCTGCTGCGCGAGGTCGACGCGAAGACTCTATCTCTGGCGCTCAAGAACGCAAAGGAAGAACTCCGAACGCGGATCATGGGCGGCATGTCACAGCGAGCGGTGACGGCGCTCAAGGACGAAATGTCAATGCTCGGCGCAGTTCGCCTGCGCGACGTCGAGGCCGCGCAGGCACAGGTCGTGGCGCAGGTACGGACACTAGAGGCATCGGGCGAGATCACACTGGGCGGTGGCGGGTCAGAAGATGCGTTCGTCGAATAGAGCCGGCATGGTCCAGTTGGGTGCTCTGGACGGCGCTCCCGAGCGCTGGGCTCCAGGCGACCTTTTGATTCAGGCGTGGCAGGGCGTCAGCGCCTCCGACCATGTGCATGAGCAGCCAAGCGCAGATATCGCGCACGAAGCTGAGGAAAGGCTCCGAGGCGAGCACGAGCGGATGATGGAAGAGATTCGAGCGACTGCATACGAATAACGCAGAGTGGCGGGCGAGCTGGATGGACTGCACGCGGGAAGTTTCGTCCAGCCGCTTGGCCGTTCGTTCGGTGTGGACGTGGGACCGTCACTGCTGGGACGTGTGTTGAACGGGCTTGGCCATCCCATTGACGGTCTCGGACCGCTGGACGCAATCGCGCGCGTGCCGC
>JBPCNJ010000110.1:0-4566 GCA_051001375.1 Gemmatimonadaceae bacterium | reverse complement strand
CGGAACTCCACCTGTTCATAGCCAGCGGCGCTGAGCTCGCACTTTAGACGCGAGGGCGGTGTGCCGTGCGCGTCGGTCGGGCGGTCCAGATCGACAATCGCGACGCGAGCGCCCGGGCGTAGCGCCGGATACAAATTGTACAGGAGGCCAAACGGCTGCGTGATCTCGTGATACATGTGGATGAGCAGGGCGCGATCTATCGACTGCGGCAGCAATCGCGGATCGTCCGGATCCCCGCGGACCAGCGTCACGTTGTGCAGCCCCGCCTTCTGCACTCGCCCCCTCAAGTCACGCAGGTACGAGGGCGTGATGTCCTCCGCGTACACTCGCCCGCGCGGCCCAACGCGTGTTGCAACACGCATCGTGTAGTAGCCGCTCCCCGCGCCGATGTCGGCCACGCTCATGCCGGGACGAATGCCCAACACATCCATTACCGTGTCCGCTTCACCCGCGCGATCACGTGCATCTTCATTATCCCAGCTCGGCGATACGATACTCGCGACGCGCCGGTCCGGCTTCGGAAATGCGGAATCCGGAAGCCCGGGCGGTGCTAGTGGCGCAATCTGGAGCGCTGTGCTTTGCGTACCGGACTGCGTACCACCTTCCGCGCCACTCTGCGCGTTGGCTGCTTTCCCCGGGGACGGATTACACGCAGCGGGCGCGGCCGATAGCAGAAGCGCCATGGCCACTCGCTTGGCCACGTAGTTCTTCTTCATGTCAGCTTGAACCCTGGATGACATCATCCGATCCGCCGGTCCCACCTGGAGCCAGCCCGTATGCCTTCAATTTGCGCCACAGCGTCGTACGCCCCATTCCCAACAGTTCAGCCGCCCGCGCAAGTGCACCGCCGGTCTCGGCGAGCGCAGCCACGATCGCCGCTCTTTCGCTTGCGTCCTCCGCATCGATGCGGTAGCGCGCCGGCTCACCCGCCATGCCACTTAGCCTCGACGTTCGGTCACCCGCCGCGCGAACTTCGGCCGGAAGATGCTGTGCACCGATGCGGCCAAAGTCCGCGTAGATGGCGGCAGCCTCGATCACCGCGAGTAGCTGACGCACGTTGCCGGGCCAGTCGTATGCGCGAAGGAGACGCATCGCGAAGGGCGAACACGTCAGGCCGTCGCGCTCCGGATGCGGCTTGCCTCCACTCGTGCGTAGGCGCTCCAGAGCGTGCATCACCAGAATCGGTATGTCCGCAGCCCGGTCGCGCAACGGTGGCAGGAGCAACGGAAAGACAGCGAGCCGGTACAGCAGGTCTTCACGAAAACACCCTGCCCCCACCAGCGTGCGCAGTTCGGTATTTGTCGCTGCCACGATTCGCACGTCCACCTTTATTGCGCGCGTCGCGCCAACTGGCGTTACCTCTCTCTCCTGCAGCACGCGAAGTAACCGCTGCTGCAGTGTGAGTGGCACTGAGCCGATCTCATCCAGGAATATAGTTCCGGAATCGGCAGCCTCGAACAATCCGGCACGATCGCGCAACGCGCCGGTAAACGCGCCCTTCACGTGGCCGAACAGCTCGCTCTCGAGCACGCCCTCCGCCAGAGCCGCGCAGTTCACAGCGACGAAGGGTGCCGTATGGCGCATCGACAGATCATGCACCGCGCGCGCCGCGAGTTCCTTGCCCGTTCCGGTCTCGCCCGTAATCAAAACTGTCGTGTCGGTCGGCGCGACCTTGCGCAACGCGGTGAAGAGCGCAATCATCGACGGCGATCGGCCAATCATGCCGCCAGGACTGGGAGCGACGACGGAGCCGTGTACGGGCCGGCGCTCGAGCAGCTCTGCGACGTGTGCCGCGAGCACGTCAGGCTCGGTCGGCTTTGTGAGAAAGTCGTCGGCGCCCAGGTGTAGTGCGCGCACGGCGGTGTCCACCGTGCCGGCTCCGCTGAGTATGAGGATCGGCACTGCCTCGCCCCAAACCCTCAACGCTTCGACCACGCCAAGTCCGTCAATTCCAGGCATGCGCAGATCGAGCAGCAGGAGATCAAACCCTGTTCCTGCCTCGTGCGCGAGCCGCAACGCCTCCACCGCCGACGCCCCGTCCGCGGCGACCGCCACATCATAGCCCTCAGCGCGTAATAGCGCGGCGGTCGAGAGCCGGAATGCGCGATCGTCGTCGGCGACCAGGAGCCTCGCCGCCGCCCCGATTCTCTCGGTACCATGTCCACTGCTGCGGGAACTGTTCAAGCTGCAGCTCCACCGATGTCAGACGATCCACTCAGCCGATTCACCATTGGTAGCTCCACGCGAAATACCGCGCCCTGCGTGTTGTCTCCATCACCCGTGGTGCGATTGCCCGCTGTCAACCGCCCGCCAGCGCCGCGCACGATCCCGTCCGCGACGAACAGCCCCAGACCGACGCCATGCATGTCGGCCTTGGTCGTGAAGAACGGATCGAACATGCGCGGCAACACAGCGCTCGGTATGCCAGGCCCATTATCAGCGACCGTTATGATGACAGAGTCGTCCGCTGTACCGATCCGGATGACAATCTCCCGCACTCGCTCAGCATCCGTGTCCTGATCCTGCATTGCCTCGCGCGCATTCTGCACCAGGTTGTGCAGCACCTGTTTCAATGCGCCGGGAGCGATCGTCGCCTCGGCGCTGACCGCTTCCGAACCATCAATTTCGCATGTCACCGCTGGAGTGGTTGCCGGCACGCCAGCCATCAGCAGCGCGGCCACGTCGCACGCGACCACCGCTGGACAACAAAGTGCCGCCTCCGCCGCACGCGGCCGATGTACGTCCAGCATCTGCTCCGCCAGCTCGTGCATCCTGAGCAGCTCGTCAATAGCCAGGTCTGTGAACTCACGTGCTTCCGGGTCGTCCACGACGCGTCGGCGAATCAGCTCGAGACAGTTCCTGAGGCTCGCGACCGGATTTCGAATCTCGTGCGCAAGTTGTGCCACTAGGCGGCCGGTCGCGGCGAGGCGCTCGCGCTGCACCAGATCTGCCTGGAGCGTGGTGAGCTGCGCGTTGCGGTCGGCCAGGAGTGCGTTCGATTCGCGGAGCTGCGCGAGCCGAGCGGCAAGCGTGGTACGCATGGCCCCGAACGCACTCGCCATGCGAGCAACTTCACGTACCGCCGAGTGTGGCAGCGGTGCATTGAATTCCCCCTCTGCAAGCGCATCGGCCGCGCCTGCTAACTCGTGAACTGGGTGCGCGAGTAGAGCCGCGAGCGCGGCCCCGACAACCAGTGCAACCAGCAGCGCGGCGAGACTTGAGACGAGCGCGAGACGGCGCAGCATTGGAAGAACCGCGAGCTCACCGTCCAGATTGCGCACGAAAACGGCTGCGCCAGCGCCGAAGATGGGGGCGGCGGAGGCAATGAACCTGTGCCGCCCAACTATGATATCGTGGACGATGTTCACCGGAGCCGCTTGCTGCGTAAGGCCGGCATGTTGCGACAGAGCGTTCGGCCACTGCCGCGCCGCGTTCAGCACTGCATTAGCCGTGGCGGTGTCCATCGTTGTCGCGCCGACTACCGGGGCGGCGCCGTTCGGGGCGGCCACAATCAGAACGATGTCAGCACGCGTGAGGCCAGCAAGAACGCTCGCCTGCTGCGTGTCGAAGTTGAGCGAGAACCCAGCCGCACCGACCCAACGTCCGTTGCGATTGACACCAGCGAGGGACAGATGCTGCACCCACGCTCCGTTCGCGATAGTCGCGACCGGTAACTCACCACTGCGGGTGCGCCTTGCGAGCGCCGCGATCGCCTCGTTACCACTGGGACCCGCCCACGGCTCACCATCCGGCCCCACTATCAGCGGAATACCGTCGGCCGGATCGTGCGCACCGGCTGCGACACGCCTGGCGGCGGCGCGGTCACCGCGAGCGAGTGCTTCCGCGAGACCGCTGACCTGGGCGAAGTCCTTGGCGTGCATCTTCATCGCGTCTGCGCTCATCAACTCCCGGTCCATGAAAACTCGCGGAGCCAGTGCGAGGTCCGATCGCGCACGCGTTTCCAGCGTCGCCGCAAGCCGCCGATCCAGCACCACCGCGCTGGGGACCAGTCCGGCCAGAACTGCGGCCGCGACTGCTCCAACGATGGCCCACTGGAGAGTCAGTCGAGGGAGCACAGGATCCGGTATGGCGAAAATCGCTGTGACATCGCTGTGGACAGTTGGAGAGAGGTGTACCGTGCGCCCTGAGATTGCGTGTGGGATGATCATGGCGCTCTTTCTTGGCGTTGGCAACCGGCAGAGCTGCACTTAGCGTATAGCCGTTGCGTGCCGCGTCTGTGACCGGGTGTGCAGACTGGATCAGCGTTCCTCCCCGGCTGTTCCGTTCGGTACGTTTCATGTTCGCGTGAACGTTCCGTGGAACAATACCGTGCACTCACGCTATTGACGTGTCGCTAGCGCAAGGAGCGGTACGGCAACGAGTTAGCGCCCACGGCATTGTCTGGCTCATCCCGGTACGACACGTGCCCCAGTGCATGGGCAGCGTTCGTCGATGGAGCAATGCGGCAGACCACGCGCAACTATGACCTTTTTCCGGCAGGCAAGATGACTTCATCACTTCTTTACCTACTCGTCTTCGCCGGCGGGCTGCTCACGATTCTGAGCC
>JBPCNJ010000109.1:0-3885 GCA_051001375.1 Gemmatimonadaceae bacterium | reverse complement strand
GGGGTGGGGGGGGGAGGATCTCCTCTTCGCCCCCCGCGACAATACGGGGCGCATGCATATACCTAGTGTCGGGAACGGTTCAGCGTGAAGGGACCAAACTGTCTTGCGTTGAACGCGACTTACGAGCCGCTCACCATGACGCCTCTACGTCGAGCCGTGCGGCTTGTCCTTGACGGGAAGGCCGAGATTGTCGAGCCCGAGGGCGACGACGTGCGCGCTGGGCGCGTGACGCTCCCACGCCCAGCGGTCATTCGTCTTAAAGCGTTCGTTCACGTGCCGCGGAAGTACCGGCGTCAGGTCACCAATATCTTTCTGTTCAGCCGCGATCGGCGGACGTGCGGCTACTGTGGGCGCCTCGAGAGCGAGCTGCGTCCGCGGCAGTATCTGACGCGCGACCACATTCTGCCGCTATCGCGCGGTGGCGCTAACACGTGGGAAAACTGCGTGACTGCGTGCAGCAGCTGCAACACCAAGAAGGGAAGCCGCACACCGCACGAGGCGAACATGCCGTTGCTGGTAACGCCGACCGAGCCGCATCTGGTGCATCTCGTCTGGGCTGTGCGTCGGCTCACGCCGCTTCAGCGCAAGTACATCATTCAATTTTTCGGCGAGGATGTAGCATCGATGCTCGCGTTCTGATGAGCGTAGTGAGAATTGCGTGACCCAATCATCCTGTTAATCCTGTTAACAGGATTAACAGGAGTGTTGAGCGGTGAGGCGCATCGTTCTGGTCGGGTCAGCCGCGTCGCGGTCCGGCTGCGCCCATGCTCCCTTCGGGGAAAACAGCGAGTAGCGGGAGCGAGTCGTAGCGCATGCAGATCTGCTGAAATGCGGATGCGACCTCGCGTGGCGTACGCTCCAGCCGGTACAGGCCCACTGGATTGACGTGGCCCTCGATTCTGCGCAGTTGAATGTTCCAGTCGATCTGGTCCGTGAGACTGTACCAGGTGAACCCAAGCACCGGGACTCCCTCCTGGCGCAGCAGCTCCACGTTGTGCCACATGCTCCAGAGCCAGCTGCTCCCGTTCGATGGATCCGGCTGCCCGATAGTGTTGGTCTCGGTCAGCATCATCGGCATCCGGTAGCGCTGGAAGTACTGCCGCGCGATATTGGCCCAGCCGAGTACCGGGCCGACCGCCTCCTGCGTCCCATCGCGGTGTAGCACGCGCTCGTTCGAGCCGTAGTAATCCATCCCCATCACGCAGTGCGGGGCCGCGGCCCTGCCGTGCTGCATGAACCAGTCGAGCATTTTGCGTGTCATCCCCTGATCCATCAGGAAGTAGAGGATGTCTGCGTCGGGCGGGTGCCCATACAGGAAGTCGAAGGTGAGAAAGCGCATCTTGTTCTCGAATACGACCTCGTCGTGCGTTTCGGGCCAGCGCTCCTGCATCGCCTCGGCCGCCTCGCTCTGGAAGAAGACGGCGTCCGGACGGGTCTCCATGATTCGCGGGATCGATAACAGCGTTGCGCGGCACATGTTGGCATGCGCCATGATCATGGCCTTGTCGCTCTTTTCCTGCTCATTCCAGATCCCCTGCTTGCCGCCGAATCTGGCGCACACAAGCAGCTCGTTCACCGGTGTGTAGTACTGGATCCATGGGTATCGCGCGGCGAAGGCCGCCGCGTAGTCGGCGAACAGCTCGGGCCAGTCTGTATTCTGGAATCCGCCCACCCAGTCGGGCACACCGAAATGGCACAGGTCCATGATCGGCACCAGTCCCATGTCACGCATCACCGGCAGCACCTGGTCGGTCCACGACCAGTCGTATGAGTGCGCTGCGGTGTGCATGCGGTAGTACGGCGCGCCATAGCGCACATAGCGAGCGCCGAGCCCCTTGCACAATTCGAAATCCTCGCGCCAGCACTCATAATGCCGGGTGGACTCCAGCTCATCGCGGCGCTTGCCGTGCTGTACGGTGGGGTAGCTGCACTCGAGTCCGGTGGCCAGCATCACCGATCCCACCGCGCGCGGCGGGATAGCCCAGCTCTTTTGGCCGATCACGCGGTGATCTGGCGGAGTGCGGTGCGCGCCTCGGGTAGCACAAGCGGCACCATCGCAAATGTCACCGCTGCGCTCAGCAGGCAATACGAGCAGAAGGCCCGGTGTTTGGTCCACTGGTCGACCGTGAGCTTGCCCGCGTTCACGGAGTCCGCGGCGACCTTCGCGGCCAGCGCGAGCGGGATCCAGGGCGCTTTCTTCGCGCGGTTGCTACCGCCCATTGCGGCCAACCCCATGGTCACGGCATAGCTGCCGAGGCCGAGAATTCCGTCCGGCACGGACAACTTGGCGTACGCCTCACTGGACGCGTCCACCTTGTCGGCGTCCAGCAGCGGCAGCGGCGGCTCGGGCAGGTGCTTGATGATCCCCGTCTGATAAGCCGCGATCAGCCCCATAGCGGCTGCCGCGACGAGCGAAAGGCCGACCACCTTGCGCCGCCGCTCCATCGAATCAGTATCCCCAGTGCGGAGCTCATGACTCAGCTCCGAGGGTGTCAGTGAAGGCGTTGCTGACGGTATCACTGACGGTTTAGCTGCAACCTGCGTGCTCATCTCGTCTCCGATAGGCCACGCCGCTTCGCGCTACCGTGGCTGCCGTTGTCCTTGTCGTTGTTGTCCTTGTCGTCCTTGTCGCTCTTGGTGAGCGTGCCCCGCGCGACTCCCACCCGTGCGGCATCCGCGACGGCAGCCCATTCGCCTCTGGTGGCCAGCCACGCCGCCGGGCTGAAATCCTTTGCCCCCTTGCTGAAGCTGCCGCGGGCGCCATAGTCGCCCGGGACGGGCTCCCACAAATTGTTGGGACGGTCGGGGCTCACAGGCTCATCGGTCTGCTGACCCTTGAAGCCCACGTCGGCCAGGTACTGATCCCCAAGGCCTGGGAGGAGCTTGGTCCCATAGACTGCCTCGAGCGTGGGATATCCGACCTTCACCTCACGCCGCGGGTTGTGCGCTGCCCAGACGACCGCGTTAGCACCAACCTCGGGTTCGTACCAGGCGCCGAGTGGCTTGGGATGGTTGGGGAGCCGGCTCTTCACCCAATCGAATTGCGGCGTGTTGAGCCCGGGCATCTGCACCATTGTGACTTGCACGTTGCTCTTGTCATGTAGCAACTCTGTCCGTAAGGACTGTGTGAAGCCGAGGATGGCGTGCTTCGCGGCGCAATAGGATGATTGCAGTGGGATGCTGCGATAGGCTAGCGCTGAGCCGATCTGGACGATGACGCCGTGATCGCGGGGGAGCATGCGCTTGAGAGCGGCAAGCGTACCGTGCACCTGGCCGAGGTAAGTCACCGCGGTCACGCGCCGATACTCGTCCGCCTGCATTTCCTTCACTGGGGAGAAGACTGCCGTCATCGCGTTGTTCACCCAGATGTCGATGGGGCCGAACTCGCGCTCCACCTGTTCTGCTGCATCCTCCACGGCCTGCGCGTCGGCCACATCAGCCGAGATGACGAGGGCACGGCCACCGGCCGCCTCAACGTCGCGTTTTGTGCTCTCCAATCGGTCACGCCCACGCGCGATCAGACCGATGTGCGCCCCCTGCTCGGCGAACTTCTGCACTATCGCGCGTCCGAGCCCCGCGGACGCACCGGTTACGACGACTACTTCGGGAGAACTCGAGCTATTCATTACGTTGACTCTAATGCGCCGTGGAGGCGGCGTGGCGGCCCGGCTCGGCGACACCGGAATCTCCGATGGCCGGCCTAGCGCCCGTATCGATGGCATAGCATGCGCCGGAGTGCAGCATTGCTGGCGGATCAGTTGGGGCGTAAGTGCACCATCTGCTGCCCTCATCAGCTGGCATGCTGCTCGCGTGCTCTTACATGCTCACGGGTACGTTCAGCGTGTGTGCTCCGCAAGCGAATGAGATTCAGGAGCGGTTTTGAGG
>JBPCNJ010000108.1:0-11031 GCA_051001375.1 Gemmatimonadaceae bacterium | reverse complement strand
AGGTCGCGCAGATCGTATCGCAACGACACAGGGCCGGTGCTCACGAAGAGTGAACCGTTTTGATCCCGGATGGCGAGCGAGTCCACGGTCAAGCCGGTGAAAAAGCCGTCGGTGATCCGGCCGATGTAGAGCGAGCCATGGATCTGCCCGCCAAGCGCGGACACGATAAGTCCGCGTATCTCTGCTCTCCCGCGAGTTGTCTGCGTGAGTGCAAGAAAGCCGGCGACCAGAACGGAGAAGAGTGTGATCAGCGCCGCCGCCGTCCACAGTACGATGCGAGCACGCCGTGTCACTGTCGCACTTCTCGTCTCATAGAGCGCAGTACCACGTTCTAGAACGCCTGCCCAATGGCCAAGCCGAACGTGAGTCGGCTTCTGAACGACGTGTTAGCCGCTGGTTGGAAGCTCGCGTCACAGCGCCCTTCAGACTGAACGAGAGCACCGCTCGAGTCGGTCGTCACCGGGAGCGTGTTGTGCGGACTGACACACGGGAGGGCGCCGCCCTGAGCGGCAGTGTTCTCGTAGTAAATTGGCCCGAGGGGTCGCCGATATGGATTGTAGCCTACCACAATTCGGGCCGGGCCCACGGGTGTGAGTGCCGCGACCTGAACGCCTGGCGTGACCTTGATGTGGAAGCCGCCGAAGGTACTGGCGCCACCACGGTTCCAGACATCGCCAGCGTCGGCAAAGAGCGCGAACTGCAGTACATCCGGCAGTACAGGACTACGCAACCGCAATTCGATGTTGCCGACCGCGAGCGTATTGCCGCCGACGGCAACGAAGCGGCGCGCCCTGGATACCGTATCCGCCACACGAAAGAACGTGTCAGTGCCGCCGTCGCCGCGCTGGACATGGACCGTGTCGTACCGTTGCGCCAGATAGGTGGCTCCGCCGAGCTCGTTCTGAGCAAACCCACGAACGGAGTTCGGACCACCGGCATACATTCGCTCCTGCGGCGGAATGAAGCCCGTGTTGGTCCTGAATCCCGCTCCGAAGACGGCGCCGGCGCGCGCGTGCAGCGCGATGATGTTTCCGCCGCCGATCGGCAGATAACGGGACGCCTCGCCGAGCAATGTGTTGAACTGGACCGAGGCATCGGACAGAAAAACCGGCGATGCGACTCGGACCTCGAAGCGAGCGATGCTACCCGACGTGGGTGCAAGAATGTTGTTTGACGCATCATGCAGAACCGAAGCGCTGACGACCGCGAGCCGCTGATTTTGCTGAACGCGGACGCGGTCCTCGCGGGCGCACAGATTGAACACGGCGCAGAACAGTGCCGGCTGTGCTTCGGTGCGACCGAAATCGACCGTGTAGCCGAACGTGATCGGCGTCCTTGCCCAGCGCTGATATTCAATCGACGCGATGCCGCCGATGGAAGTGGTGCGGACGTACGCGTTGTACTCGCTGACGCGGGATGTGTAAGCGGTGACGGTCGGGACGCTTCGAAGGCCGAAGAAGATCGGCTGCCGCAGCGTTGTGCCGAGGTAGTAGTTGAGCCGCGTGCTGTAGGGATCCTTCTGCGCATTGGAACACACGCCGGGCGCGAAGTCTAGCGGCTTGCCGATGCCAATCTTGGACACACGCCCCTGCAATGTGAGATGTCGCGCGCCCTTGAGGAAGTTGTAGTCGTCCAGCTCACCGTTTGCGCGGAAGCAGTCCAGCGTGCCGTACCCACCGCCGAGCCGAGCCGCGTGCAGCGTGTTCTCCGCAAGTGAGATGTCGAGCGGCGCCACTGAATCCCGGCCCACACGAAAGCCGTGGGCACTGTCCAGCCCGATCGAGACGTGGGTGTACGCGTCGGTCTGATACAACGACCGCTGCGCATCAATAATCGCCTGCTCCCGGAAGACTGCGCCCGAGTCGAGCCCAGTCACTCGGCGCACAACTTGGTCGGATATGTGCTGCTTTTTGTTCGGTGCTGGCGTCACATTGATGTGTACCCCCCCGAGGTGAGTCAGGGCGCCCGGCTCGACGACCAGCGAGTCGTACGCCAGTCTTGCCGCCGTGTCCACTGTGAACGAGACCCGGGTGCGCACCGCGGGGTGCCCTTCATCGCGCAATCTGCGCGTGATAATGTCGACCGCTGCATCGATCTTGGTGCGGTCGAAGCGCTGCCCGGATTGGATCGGGAGATCAGCGGTGACCTCGCGCGAATTCTCCACCGAGTCCAGGCCGGTGACGACCAGGGATCGAAGGATCACCGGCTCTCCTTCGTGAATTCTGAAGCCCGCGCTCACCCCGCCGGCACCTGATGGCGTGAGCGTGGTATCTACAGTGACTGTAGGGAAGCCGCGGCGTCGATAGTACAGAATCAAGCGCAACCTATCATTGCCGAATTCAGCCGGGTCGAGGCACCGCCGCGTGGAGAACGGCAGATTCAGATAGTGCCGAGCCCAGGAGGATGGAGTAGTAACAATAACGTTGGCCAGCTCGGCCTGCGTGAAAGTCTTGTTCCCCGTGAAGTCGAGCCCACGCACCTCCATGTCGCCAGGATCACACCTCAGATCCTGACTTCTCGCTGTTGCTGGTGCTACGCTCAAGCTTGCGGCCAGAATGGTGGCCGCGGCGATTGTCCTTCTAAACATGTCCGCGGTCACGATTGACGCTCTATAGTTAGCCCGGTAAGTTCTCGCTCCGCACCCCATCATGTCAACAGCCACGCGGCGTCGCCGCTTCCAATGCGGCCTTCAAAGCCGTGCCCAAAGCCGTGCCCAAAGCCGCGGCGCAGGCCGCTTCCACCGCCGACGGATGACGCTCACTGTCGTCGCCCTGGTGGCTCTGGTCGGCTGCGGCGATTCTTCAGCTCCTGAGCGTCGGACCCTGATCGACTCGCGCGACAATTACGACCCGCGCTCGCTCGACCCAGCTCTCTCCACCGATGTGCCCACGGGGCGCGCGGTGGCTTACGTCTTTGACGGTCTGACGCGCTTCACGGAGCGAGCCGAGCTGGCTCCAAACCTGGCCACCACGTGGGAGACCAGTCCCGACGGGCTCGTCTACACCTTTCATCTCAAGAGCGGAGTGCGCTTCCACGACGGGACCGCGTTCACCGCGTCTGATGTAAAACACTCGTTCGAGCGCGTGCTCGACCCCGCCAAACCGGGAGGCCGAGGATGGCCACTTTACCCGATCAAGGGAGCCAAGGACTACGCGGCGGGGAAGCTCAAGTCGATCACTGGGCTTGAAGTCGCGAATGATACCACGGTTCGGTTCACGCTTGCCGAGCCGTTCGCGATCTTTCCGAAGATGTTGGCGATGCCGGCGACGGGGATCGTTCCACGGAACACTCCGCCCAACTTTGGCGAACACCCCATCGGGACCGGCCCGTGGCGCTTCGTTGAGTGGCGGCACGACGACTATCTCCGCTTCGCCCGCAACGCCAGCTACCATGGCGGCGCGCCGCTGGCCGATTCGCTGGAGGCGCGTATCATACCGGAGATGAGCACCGCCGAGGCTGAGTTCGAGGCGGGCAACGTGGACGTCTTGTGGGTACCCGAGCAGGCCACACCTGCATGGGAGCAGAACGATGAAACGCGGCCACTGCTGCAATCCGCGCCGTCGCTCAGGCTGATCTACGCCGCCATGAACACGACCCACGGCCCGCTGCGCGACGTGCGGGTGCGGCGTGCAATTAACTATGCAGTGGACACGCGTGTGATTCTGCGCCGGCTGATGGGTGGGCGCGGCACGGTCGCGGCAGGCGTGGTGCCGCCCTCGCTCGCCGGATTCGATTCCACACGCGCGCCGTATCCATACGACCCCGCGAAGGCGCGCGCGCTGATCGCCGAAGCGGGATACCCGAACGGAGTGGACGTGGAGCTGTGGTCGTCGCAGAGCGAGCAGTTCCCGCGCATTGCTCAGACGATTCAAGCTTACCTGGCGCGCGCCAACATTCGCGTGAAGCTGGTTCAGCGCGACGCGTCGTCAATGCGCGAGGCCGCGCGCAAGGGGAACACAGATATTGCGCTGAAGGATTGGTACGCGGATTATCCGGACGCGGAAAACTTTCTCTATCCCCTGCTGCACAGCGCTAACGCCGGAGTCGGCGGGAACGTATCGTTCTATCATAACGCCACGTTCGATAGCGTGGTCAGCGCCTCGCGCCGCGAGCAGGACCCGGCCAGGCGAGCGTCGCTGTACCGACAGGCGGACAGCATCGCGTTCGAGGACGCCCCGATGATCTTTCTCTTCTTCTATAAGGAAGTTGATGCCGTGCAGCCCTGGATCAAGGGATACGTCGTTCCGTCTATCTTTAACGGCCAGCGCTGGACGACTGTGTCCATCAAGCACGAAGCCAAAGCGGGCGCAAGGTGAGCAGCAGGATACACGCATGATCAGCGCTGAATGATTTCCTTTATCGCGCGCCGTCTGGCGCTATCAATTCCGACGCTGATCGGGGTGCTGGTGGTGACGTTCCTGCTGCTGTACGTCGCGCCAGGCGATCCGGTGCAGGAAATGGTCGGCGAGCGCGCCGACTCAGCCACCATTGCGCGACTGCGCAAGGACCTGCGTCTGGACGAGCCGGTCATGTCTCAGTTCACGCACTACGCGGGCGGCATTCTCCGCGGCGACCTGGGCACCTCGTACATCACGCGCAGGCCGATCATTCAGGACGTGTTGGAGCGCTTCCCGAAAACACTCCTGCTCGCAGGTACGGCGATGCTGTTCGCGTCGGTCATGGGGATTTTCATCGGCGTTCTTAGCGCGCAGCATCCCAACGGTTGGTTTGATCGCCTGGCACTCGGCGCCGCGTACCTCGGTATTTCGTTCCCAGTGTACTGGGTAGGATTACTCCTCATCCTGCTGTTCGCGGTGACGCTGCACTGGCTCCCTCCATCAGGATACGGAGGGTTGCGGCATCTCATCCTCCCAGCGCTCGCGCTCGGCACACGTTCGGTTGCGTTCCTCGCCCGCGTGACACGGTCGGCCATGCTGGATGTGCTGAACAGTGACTTCGTGCGCACCGCGCGCGCCAAGGGACTGCGCGAGTATGCGGTGGTGATGCGTCACGCACTGCGCAACGCGTTGATCCCGGTAATAACGGTGCTGGGACTGGATTTCGGCTACTATCTCACGGGAAGCATTCTCACCGAAACGATATTCAGCTGGCCCGGGTTGGGTCGCTATGTAGTGAACGCGATCTCGCGGCGCGATCTACCCGCGATCCAGGGAAGCGTTCTCTTTCTGAGCGTCGTATTCGTGCTTGTAAACCTGCTGACGGACCTGGCTTACGCCAAAGCAGACAAACGCGTCGCGCTGTAACAGTTCCCCCATCCTGGTAATCCTGCCTCAGACATCTCGGACAGGATTAGCAGGATGCGAAAACAACTCATCTGGATCCTGCGTAGCGACGGGGTCAGCGCGGTGCCATGTCTGGCTCATACCGCTGCCCATCGGCAGCGTGCGATACGCTCCGCTGCCCAATGCGGCCCTTCTCCACAGGCGGGCCAGGACGCGCCAGTAGCCGCCGCCCACACGCATCAGACGAAACGAAGACGCGCCCATGTCAGGCGTCCGATTGATCCACGAGATGGGAACCTCCGCCAACGTGTAACCCATCATCAGCGGCTGCATGCCTGTCTCGGCATTGACCGCGAAGCCCGGCTCCTGGAGTTGCAGTTTGTCCACTACTTCGCGGCGCATCAGCTTGAGATTATTTGTAACGTCGCGGAACCGGCGGCGTAGCACAAGTTGCGCCAGCGCGTGGAAACCACGGTTCGCGACGATCTTCTGTACCGGATAGTTGAGCAGGATGCTATGACGCGAGAACCGACTCCCCACGACGATGTCGTAGCCTTCAGCGGCGGCATCGAACAGATCGCGGATTTCGGGCAGCAGGTGTTGGAAGTCGCAATCCATGGACAGAACGTACTGGCCCGTGGCGGCGCGATAGCCGTCCGCGATTGCGCGTCCCACACCGTTCGGCGGGGAACGGAACACTGGGCGAATACGTGGATCATCCGCGGCCAGAGCCCGAATCACGCCGCGCGTGTCGTCGGTGCTGTTGTCGTCCACGGGGATAATCTCGAACAAGTAATCATCATACAGCTGTCGCAACCGGGTCACCAGCGGGCCGATGTTCATCTCCTCGTTGTGACACGGTATCACTACGGACACCGCTCCGCGCAGCTGCTCGTGCGTGCAGAGCGAAACGGCGGGACGTTCCACGACGCGAGGCGGCTTCTGTGCATGCACCACTATTCCGCCAGCCAACGTGCGCACGCCGGGCATGTTCTCCAGCACTATGGAGAGATTGCGCAGTACCCAGATTAGCGGGCGCGTCAACGGCGCGTACACGAAATCCGTGAACACAGCAAAGACTCGGATGAAGCCGACCTCGGACATCAGCTCGTACAGTTGCGGTCGGTTCATCAGCGCGCGCGGATCCCGACGCCCCAGTACGCGGGCGACGCCCCGCCGCGCTCTCAGGACTACGTTCCACGGATTACTCTCGAAGAAGACAATCTCCCCACCAGGCTTGAGCAGCTCGTAGGCCCGCTGAAGCAGCTCCGGTGAGGTACGCGTGTCCAGCAGATCGTTACCGACAATGAGGTCGAACTGTTGCCCGTCAAGTGAGCCGGGAAGCGAAGTCTCGGTCACGCAGTGGACTGACTGACCGGATGATGGACTCCGCGCGGCGTCCTGGTTGAACGTTACCGCGGTAATCGGATTCTCGGCCCGCGACACGTACACGAGCTGACGAGTCAGCGTGCCGCTCCCCGCACCCAGCTCCAGAATGGTCTGGCCCGGGAGCAGATGCACAAGCTGGCGGAACATCTGCGCGCGCCAGCGCATCCGGTCGTCACCGATCGGATCGCGGTCATGCAGATACCAGTCGCGATGCGTTTCGCGCATCGCGAGCGACTCGCCCAGCGAAAGTTTAGCCATGTTTAGCCACGTTTACCTACGCGGTACGTCGGCAGTTGCTTAGACGCTCAACCGCGATTCCCACGCGGCGGCGATCTCGTGGAAGATGTCGTCAAGCGACTTGGTGAGCTGCCACTCTGGGTAATGATCACGGAAGCGAGCTAGGTCGGTGATGTAACAGATATGATCGCCCTGGCGTGCCTCATCCACGTACTCGTAGTGCATCGGCTTGCCGGTGATTGCCTCGAATCGGTCGAACGCTTCGAGAATGGAGCACGCGTTGCCGCGACCGCCACCCAGGTTGTATACCTCGCCACAGCGCGGCTGCTCGTAGATCGCCTGGACGGCAAGCGCGACGTCGTGGCTATGGATGTTATCGCGAACCTGCTTGCCCTTGTAGCCAAAGATGCGATACGTGCCGCCGGACAGCTGCGTCTTGGCAAGATACGAGAGGAAGCCGTGCAGCTGTACGCCGCTGTGATTGGGACCCGTGAGGCAGCCGCCGCGCAGACAGTGCGTCTTGAGCCCGAAGTAGCGGCCGTACTCCTGCGTCATTACATCAGCGGCAACCTTGCTCGCGCCGAAGATCGAATGCTTGGAGTGATCGATCCGCATCGTCTCGTCGATGCCGTTGTAATCTTCGGCGAGCGCATAATCCCAACGTCGCTCCAGCTCCACCAGCGGTAGCTCGTTTGGTGCGTCGCCGTAAACCTTGTTGGTGGACATGAACACGAACACCGCATCCGGGCTCAGGCGCCGCATTGTCTCGAGCACGTTCATGGTCCCGACCGCGTTCACGTCGAAATCGTCGAACGGGCGGCTCGCCGCGAGATCGTGACTTGGCTGAGCGGCGCAGTGGATGATGAGATCGAACGGACCGTCGTCCTTGAAGACGCGCGCGAGACCGTCACGGTCGCGTATGTCCAACTCACGATGCTGATAGTTCTGCGTAGACTCTCTGATCCGACGCAGGTTCCAGCGCGTGGAACCTTCCTGTCCGAAAAAGTCCGCGCGCATGTCGTTGTCGATGCCGACAACGGAAGTGGCGCGGCTGTCGAAAAAGGACACGAGCTCGGAACCGATTAATCCGGCCGAACCGGTAATTAGTACTTTCACTGGTGGGGGATGGAGTTGTTCAATGTTCCCATGGTCGCACCCGGCATAGCGAACTCGAGAGTCCGGGAGTCCAGATATCTACTGTCGTTGATGACCGTTCCGTGAGCTCGCAAGTACGCTTCTTCTGGCGCCGGTTGGCCCATGTCGTGGATCTTGACGAGGAACACGTGCCGCCGTCCGGCGGAGACCGCCGCGATGTCCTCTGGGGCTCGTCGCTGTCCCAATTGGCCCACCCAAGGGGCGACGAAAGCCCCGCTTTCAAGGTACCGTGCGATGCCCACGGTTCCGGCGGGAATGGAATGTACAATCACGACATCAGCACTATCGCTCAGCTTGCCGACGGATCGTGCAACCCTACGGAACGGGTTCCCGGCTCGAAAGCCGTCGTCGATGCGCCACAGACCGGGAATCCAGAGCAGGACGATGGCGATCAGGACAGCATTCCGAGCCGCACTCGGTAGGCGCGCCAGACCAACCGCCACCAGCAGGAACGCCGCCGGCAAGCCGGCGAGCGCGTACCGGAATACGGCGCGCGTGTACGTTCCGCGCCAAAGGTCAAACACAACAAGTCCGAGATCGGCCGCGATTACCCAGAACCACAGTAGCTGCCATCGCATACTCACAAGCCGGCGACCCGCCTTGAAGAGTACCGCCGCCGCTGCCATGCCGAATACGATCAGTAGCAGCACGTCGAGCCGTGAGGAGCGTTCACCTACGGCGCTGAAGTAACTCCACACAACCTTGAGCGGTGCCGTGCGCGGGTTCAACCCACGGCCGGGAAAGATCGTCAGCCAGTTCCCGGTGACGCGCCAAGTGGACATCGATTGGGGCAGAAGCAGGTACCAGGGGAGAACGATCAGCCCGGTAGCCAGAATAAGCAAGACACTCATCCGCCGGTCGAGCCGGTGCGGATAAACAATTAGCCAAAGGCACAGCGCCGCCCAAACAAAGGCGAAGAAGTAGTGGGTCAGCAGTCCGGCAGCCGACGCACCGATCCAGAGCAGCATGAGCGGGGGAGTTGCTCCGCGACGGTGTAACTCGATGGTCAGCCATGCCGTCATCAGGACCAGCAGCCAGACGAGCGAATACATGCGTCCCTCGATCGAATAGAAGACTGACTGCGGCGCGAAGGAGAAGAGTACGCAGGCGGGTACAACGGCCCGGTGACCGCCAAGCTGCCGAGCGAGAGAAGCGAGAATGGGAATGCACGCAATGCTGCAGATGACCGAGAAGAGTCGGAGTGCCCAGTCGCTCGTCCCCACCAGTCGCGTCCACCCGTTCAGCAGCAAGTAGTAGAGCGGCGGGCTGGAATCGGACATCAGTACAGCGCGAATCACGCGGCTAGGTCCGGCCGCGGGGCTTTCGTGCTCCGCGTAGCGGCGATACGCAGCGGCAGGGAGCGCTGGTGCAGCCTCCACGAAATCACCGAACGCGGGGTTCGCGGCTGCTGCGGGATGCTCCAGGCTGTGGCCGGTGGCCATGGCCAGCGAGAATATCTCATCGCCCCACAGCCCTCCCCGATCCACCAGGCCGATCCGCAAGAGCGCCGCGACGCATCCAATGATCACGGCGGCAAGTCCGAATCGGCCGAGCCTCACTGTGCAATCACCCGCGAAATGACATTCCCAGCCGCAGAACGTGTTAAGCGGGAGGCGACGCTTGTCCGACTCATGTTCGTGCCTTCCGGATCTACGCCAGGGTGGGCCATTGTAACCTCCCGACTGAGGAAGCCACGGCGAAGTAATAGTATCGGCAAAATCCCCGAGCACGGAGGAACAGTGCGCGGCCTCGCCACCGCGGGGACGAACGCCACGCCGAGCAAGAGCAAAACTGGTTCTGATGCGGTCACGAGTCCAATTTAGCGGCACGCAGCAGGCCGTCGCATCTCCCGGTCGTTGGCATCGCACATGCGCGGTGCAGCAAATCTCGGGGTTGCGGGCGCCAAGTCACAGACACAACCATGCCAGCCATGCCGCAGGGACAGGTCGCCACTACATCGTCAGCCAACTCGGATGCCAGCAAAGCCTCGCATGCATTCATCGGCATCAGCGGCTACGACTATAAGCCGTGGCGCGGCGCGGCTCGCTCAGCGGATATACGGTACGGGTGACGCCAAGCAGTGAGCGGCCGCGGGTTGCTCAGACGCCTGGTTAGCGGCTGGCCGGTTGCTCTGGCGCGCTGCCCAGCGTGGCCGTATGATCCGAATCTCCCCATCAATACTCGATCATGAGCCCTTTTTCCTGGCGTCGCAGGCTATCAGTTCTCGCGTGTGCGATCCTTACACCGTCTCTGCTGGTATCATCCCTCTCCGCGCAAACTCCCACGACGCTGCCGAGCGAGACACCAGCGGTGTTCACTCCGGTCACGTCATCGTTCGATTACGCGCGTCGAGACGTCATGATTCCAACGCGGGACGGCGTGAAGCTCCACACAGTAATCCTCGTGCCGAAGGGCGCAAGTCGAGCGCCGATCCTGCTCACACGCACTCCGTACGATGCCAGGGCGACCACGACATACGCGCAGAGCGCGCACCTCGCCTCCAATCTCAACGGCTACGACAACGCTCTCGCCGTTATAGTTCCGGGCGGGTACATCCGCGTGGTCCAGGACGTCCGGGGCAAGTACGGCTCCGAGGGCGACTTCGTCATGAACCGCCCGCTCGTCGGCCCACTCAATCCAACAAAGGTGGACGAGTCCACTGACACGTACGACACGATCGACTGGCTGGTGAAGAACATCCCCGAGACCAACGGTAACGTTGGCATCCTTGGCATCTCGTACGACGGCTTCGAGCCACTGATGGCACTCGTCAATCCGCACCCCGCGCTCAAGGTATCAGTCCCCATGAACCCGATGGTGGACGGATGGATGGGAGATGATTGGTTTCACAACGGCGCCTTCCGCCAACAGAACATGCCGTACGTGCTGGAACAGGAGGCCACGCGCGACAACTCGGCCAAGTGGTGGACAAACGCCTTCGACGATTACGATGCGTACATGAAGGGTGGATCGGCCGGCGATCTGGGCAAGGCGCATGGCCTGGAGC
>JBPCNJ010000107.1:0-9846 GCA_051001375.1 Gemmatimonadaceae bacterium | reverse complement strand
TCTCGTACACATCGCCCGGGATTGGGCGCCGGCTCGCGGCGATTCCGTCGGAGGTAACGGTGGGAGCGGGGCGGGTTTGCGCGCCGAGTGTCGCGTTCGCGAGAGATAGGAGTAACACGACGAGCAGCGAGAAGGACAGGGACCAGATTCGCACGCGGGACATTTGGGGCTCCGGTGATCCGGGGTTGGCGGTGCCAACATAACGTACGCCATTGGACGTTCTCAATGCAGCTCTCCGCCGTAGAACTGCAAGTGCAGAATGGCGCTCAGCACCGTTTGCGTGAACTCGCGGCTCAAATTGCGGTCAAAGCTCGCGACGCGCGAGATCACGAAGCTGGAGACGACGTTGTCGGTGACGTCGGTGTCGGCGGTGAGGGTGAATGAGCGGCGGCCATTATCGGTGAGGCGGCTGCGGCGGCCTATGGCGAGGGGGTTCAGCACGTAGCTCTCACCATGGCTATTCTGCACTGTGAGGCGGGTGCGGAGATCGCTGCGCGGGTGCCACTGCGATGGCAGCGCGAATGCCCTCGCGACGTCGCCGTTAACGTCGAGCGAGGTGCCGCGGCCGTTAGAGCCGGGACGGTTGTCGAGGCGCTGCACGATGTTGGCACCGAAGGTAGTGGTGAGTGGACGCTCGCCGGCCCACACGCCCGAGAGCGACAGCGGGTAGCTGCGCACGCGCGTCTCACCATTATCGCCAGATGGAAGATCGAACTCACCCGGGCTGGAGAGAAGCTGGCGCGTCGCAAGCGCGCGCACGGATGCGTTGAAGCTCGTGAGCGGAGCGCCCGGGGATTCAATCTTTCGACTCCAACGCAACGCCACGTCGGGGAACACGACCTGAGTAGCATCACCGATGTCGTCACCGTTGTCGGAACGGCGGGTCCAGTCGCGCAAGGTTACGCGCTGATAGTGATTACTCAGCGTCGCACCGAACGGAAGATTGACGCTCTGCGATATGGTGAACTGGGTATTTACACCGGCACTGGTTGCGGCCTGGTTGCCCAGACGCCTGAATTCGCCAATGTCGCCGAGGCCGAGCTGATAGGTGAGCGGAGCACCGGCGGCGCCCACGTCGTAGGCCGTGAGCAGATTCCGATCGAGCGATACGTCGAGGGGCTGGAGCGCGCCGATCAAGCGTTGAATGATCGGGATGAAGGTGACCGACTGATGCAGCATTGCCGGAAAGTTTATTGTAAGTCCAGCGTTGGTGTTCTGAGTATTCCCGAGTTTCCGCGGGATTCGCAACTGCCCGGTGGAATCGACGGCGCGCACAAAACTGAGCGTGTTTGGATCGCGCAGCATGCTGAACGACGAATTGGTATTGAAGCGAGCTCGGAGCCAGGGGAGGGGCGTGACGTTGTAGCCGATCTGCGTGCCCACGGCGCGCTCACGTTCGAGACCGGCATCGACGCCCGCGATCCTGTCGCGCTCGCTGGCGTCGATGAGTCCGAGCGGCGCGTTCACGCCGCCGTACGAGCGCAGGTCGCGCAGAGAGGAAAGGTTGAACCGAAGGGTCGCGTTCTTCATCGGGCGAAACGCGATCGCGCCCCCGTTGCGGATAGTGTTGGTCCGGCCGGCAACCAGACGCGGTGTATCGTCGAACGCATCAGCTGGCTTGAGAAACGACACTCTGCTGTCGTTGCCACGCTCGTACGTGCTGGTGAGATAGATCTCCGTGGGCAGAGCGCTCGCGATCGACGGGGCAAGCGCGCGCAGCAGATTGTATTCAAGACCAACGCGGAAGTCCTGAGCCATGCCATCCTGATACTCGCTCCGGACAGCGCCGCTGGTGAAGGTGCTGACGAGTGCCAGGTTGTTCAGAACGGGAGCGAAGGCGCCACCCTTGATCGGTGTAGCGCGTCGGACGCCGAGTGTCACGGAAGTGGCTGAGGAGCGCGGAGTTCGCAGCCCGGGAACAGCGCTCGCGTCGATGTCGGATTGCGTGAGATAGAATGGCGAACTCGATGCACCACTGTAGTTCACCGTTACGGGGATGGAGTAGCCGAAGGAGCGCGGTAACAGCTTCTCCAATCTGAAGCCCGCACTCAGGTCCACGGTATTGTCGGTGAGGTACGTGGGTTGATCGCCCAACTGCCTGAAGTTGGGATCGCGACGCGTGATGTTGAGTCGCACGTCGGCGAAGTCGCTGGCGGTAACGCCGAGTGCAACCTGGCCTGCATAGCCAGCAGCGTCGACGATGCCGCCGAGTCGGACGTCATCGACCCAAAGCTCCAGCGTATCGCCAGGCGCGATGGGGCGCGGGCCTCGTCCGGTCGCGGTGCGCACCATGCCAACCGCGAGTTCCCCGATAGCGGCCAGATTGGGCGGGTTCACACCGGGATCGGTGGTGAACACGACGTACCCGTCGGCGCATGCCGCGTACGTATTGCCTGGAGATATGTTTGGCGGCATCGGTGTGTTCGCAATCAGGATCGAATCGATACCGGTGCACGAGTTGTGCTGAAGCCCGCGCAGGTAGGCGTTCTGCACCTGCGCTCGCAGCGCGATGAGCTTGCGGAAGTCGACACGGATCTCCGGATTCCACGCGGCCCGACCAGCGCCGCCGTTGAGCGGCGTGCGGTACATGTAGAAGTTGGATGCGTCGTGGCCGAGCTTGACGAAGAACTGCAACTCGGCATCGTCGCCCCATCCGTTGCTGACGCCGCGAGCCCAGAGCCGCATCTCCTTGTAGCCCAAAAAGTTCTTCCGGCCCTCGGGGAATCGGTAGTACGCCTCGGCGCGATCGAATTGGTTCAGCGCGCCCGCGGTGATGCGCAGCGAGCGCTCGTTTACCTGCACGAGTGATGCGGTGACGGTGGCACTCTTGAGATCCGGCTGATCGGTGACGCCGGGCGGCGACTCGTAGTCCACTCCACCACGCACACGCCGGTCCTGAGTGCCTATCGTTCCGACACTCACGAAGCCCATGTCCGGCTGCTCCCCCGCAATGCCGCGAAGTGTCGCGTCGCTACGCTTGAGCCACGGCGCGCCGCTCAAGCGTAGCCGATCCAGCGCTATCTGACTGAACGCATTGTCCGCAACGCCGCTGCCAGGAATCATCGTTATACGGAGCGCCTGGGCGTGGCGTAGGAGCGGCGCGCCCAGCGTGTCATCGGGCGACTGGAATGGGACGCGCACAAAAACCCAGCAGACGGAGTCACCCTGCGCAGCGTGCGCGTCGAGCGACTGACTCGACACACACTTGCCAGGTCTGTTGTAGCGGCGTTCGTCGGACAGATCCACGATGTAGCGGCGCCACTGCTCCGAGTTGCGTTCGGCGCTAGTGAAGTTGAGAACGTTGTCGTTGTTCAGATCCTCCTCGTCCAGGCGCTCATTGCCGGCCGTGCAATCCGCGCGCGAGTCGCCGAGCGGATACAACCCGCCGTATTGCGCGCGGCAGGTTGTGAACTTTGGCACGCGCTCACTATGCGGTGGCTGTCCCGGAATCGTGTCGGTGATGAGTGTGACGTCTTCCGCTACATCTCCCGGCAGCCCGGTGTCGTTCACGTTCGCGTTAAAGGCACGCGAGAACGGATCGCGCTCGGAGTCGAGGCGATCGTAACCGGAAAGTTTCTTGCCGAACATGATCGTATCGCGCGCTCCCGCCGCGGTTCGCTGGATCGCGACCGTGTCCGGGGAGAAGGCGACGGAGTTCTCAGAGATGTCACCGATGTCAAAGACCAGCGTCGGATTCTGGGCTCGTTGGGTGGCGCTGGTGTGGATCAACGTCCAGAACTCGATGTTCTCGGTGCGCGAGACGTCAGAGCCGGAGGGACCCAGTGGTGTTCTGATGGATCGCCAGCGACGGCCGGCCAGCGTGACGCCAGTCTGCCAGCGGGACATGCTGCTCGGTTCATCGACAGTGCCAACAGGGAGCGGGTACAGCGTCATCCATAACAGTTGCTCGGGTGAGAATCCGCCCAGACCGACCGAGACGACGGTCGGGTCAATGTCCTGAATGGAGAATCGCAACTGCTTGCCCAACGGGTCGCGCACGTCGGTCTGCCACGCGAGATTCGAGGCGCGATTGAGGTCGAGCGCGTTGGAGCCAACGCGCGGCAGCAAGGTGCGTCCGGCGGCAGGCTGGCTGCTGTAGTACCAGTACCGGCTCTCCAGCCGCACGTCCAATCCGCCGGAGCCCTCGAACGATTCGAGGTACGCCTGCTGGCCCGCGCTAGGACTTGGCCTGCTTGCGGCGAACTCGCCCGCAATGCTCACGTGCGACGGAGTGTTCGTCTCGCCGTACGGCATGCGCGACACGAGCCTCGTCAGCGGGTCGGCGTCGAAATTGAGAACGGTGTTTACGCCACCGATGAGCGTTGCCTGTGGCTCCAGCCCGAGCGGAGGGCGCGTGTAACTACTGCGTTGAGATTGGGACAGCGCGAGCAGATTTATCTGGCCGTTGTCGAGTGGAATCTCGAGTGAAGCCCCGAAGATGGAGGTCGGTGTTTCGATGAAGAGCGGATTCTCCTCGAACTGCACAGAGACCTGCCGAGGTCTCGGAAAGAGAGTGTCAGGCCGGGCGAAGTTGACACGTCCAAGATCGTAATCAACGGTGTAATCGGTACCGCGCGCCAGCAGGACATTGTCCACCAGAATGCGCTCTGAGTTGGGACGCACCTGGACGGCACCGAGTGCCAGCGTACCGTTGGTCCCATTAGCCTGTGCCTGATAACGCAGCCGAATGTGATACACTGCACTGGGCCGCTGCGAAGACGCGAGATATTCGGCGGGCGTAGTGTAGACAGTGTCATTGTGCGGATTGACCGGCCCAGCCAACCCACCGGCCGCGAACGGACGCACTGATGGAAAGACCAGAAACTGGTCCCGGATTATCTGCGTGCCGAAAACACCGACGCCCAGGGCGTAGTCGGAATCGGTCGGGCGCGGCCACAGCCTGTTCTCCACGTCGAAGCTAGAAGTGTTGGTTGCCTGCGCCAATCCGAACAGTTGCAGGTATGTGTCCGCGCTTCCAGCGAGTGGCTTCTCCTGGTCCGTTGCGTTCCCGGTGACAACCTTGACCGTCACACTCTGCCGCGACACATCGTTGCCGCCCAAGCGATACACCGATCGGATCTCCCGATTGAAGACCGAGTCGCCCGGTTGTACGGTCGGATCCCAGAGCAAGTTGGCGAACTGCTCGCGCGACGCATCATACTCGAGGTCCGGTGTGCCGCCAGTCGTGACATGAACCGTCTCGACACCGTTAATGCGAACGCGATACGCGACGACCAGCCGCTCGTTGTTGAGCGACAACGGACGCACGAGCGCGATCCAGAGCCGCGACGGATCGGCATAATAGTCGATGCCCTCGCGGAGATACTCGTACACCTGACCGCGGCGTGACCGCGGATCGCCAATGAGCCTGAACTGCGGGCCGTTCGGGTTGGGCGGCTGACCACCTATGAGGAGACGATACACGTACAACCGGACCGGCCTGAGCGTGTCCGGAAGCGCGGCAGCGAGCACCGACATCTGCCGCCGGTTGACGATGTCGACGTTCGGGTAGCCAGCGAAGTTTCGCGGATCGACAGTGAAAAAGAAGCGGCGTGGTTCGAACTGGTAGTCCTCGACAGTGCGATCAACTGCCTGAAGCACGCGGTCACCGACGGTGAATATGCGGTCGCGGACCACGTTCCCCTTCTGCTGGGCGGCGATGGTGCGGAGCCGCATCGAGCCGATCTTGGTGACAGCCTGGATGCCGTAGTTGCCGCTCGGGATCGCGGCGGTAATGAAGCGTGATGGAGGCGGCTGGAACGTCACATTGCCGATCTCGAGCTTCTGCACGAACTCACTGGGCTTGCCCTCGTACGCGATTGAGACGGTGTTGGACGCGTCGAACTCGCGCTGGGAGTCGTAGTCCACGTTCACGTGGACGCGGTCGGCGACCACGCCCGCGGATCGCAGGTTGTACTGGAAGTCGAGCGTGGGCGTGTAGGCCTCGTGGCAGGCCGTGTTGGACAGATAAAAGGTGATGCCCCGGCATCGGTTGGTCTGGTCCTTCTCGCCGCGGAACTCAAAGCGGCTGTTGAGCTGAATTCCGAGATCGGCATAGTCGCCCAGAATCTGCTCCGTCTTGCTCGGCGTCCTCGTCATGCGCGTCGCCGCTTCACCCGCGAAGAGCGGTGATGGCGCGCCGCTGGCGAAGTTCTGCGCCGCGACCTGGCCCCATACCGATTGTAGCACCGAACGACTGTTCAACTGAAATGCTGTCGCGCGGGCAGCGGCGATCTGGGCAGCGGCGGCTCGATAGGCGGCGGCGTCGGACCGGGATCGAACTGTGGGAAGTGTGAAAGGGAGTGTGTCGCGGCCGATTCTCAGGTTGATGCGGCCTGGAGTCGGGGTCGGTGCGCGGGCGGTATCCGTGACCTGGGCCTCGGCCCTCGGCGCGAGCGCGAGGCTCGCGCTGAGGAGGAGCACCGTTACTAGGGGCACCCACCCTGTAAATTTCACCTCGTGAAGATACTCTCCCGCTATGTCCTCAAGGAGCACCTAAGTCCCCTTACCTTTTCGCTCACCGCCCTGACGTCGCTGCTGCTGCTCAACTATGTGGCCAAGCAGTTCGGCAATCTGGTGGGCAAGGGGATTCCGTGGACGGCGATCGCGGAGTTCTTCCTTCTTTCGATTCCGTTCACCGTCGCTCTGACGCTCCCCATGGCGGTGCTGGTCTCGACGCTTCACGCATTCAGCAGGCTTGCCGCGGAGAACGAGGTTACGGCGCTCAAGGCCAGCGGCATCAGTCTGCAGCGGCTGATGCGTCCGGTACTCTGGGCAGCCGCGGGCGTGACCCTCTTCATGGTCATCTTCAACGACCAGGTTCTGCCGCGCTCCAATCACGAGCTGGCCGTTCTTCAAACGGATATCGCTCAGACAAAGCCTACGTTCGCGCTGCGGGAGCAGGTCATCAACGAGGTGAGCCCCGGGAAACTGTTTCTTCGAGCCAATCGAATCGATGAGGGCTCGAACATGATGCGCGTGGTAACCATCTACGACCTGAGCGACCCCACAAGGCGGCGGACCATCTACGCCGACAGCGGGAACATCGTACTCGCGAGGAACCGTAGCGATCTCCTGATGACCCTATACCACGGGACCATGCAGGACGTGCCAACGGCGGACCCATCACAGCTTCAGAGGCTCTTCTTCAACACCGATCTCGTCACCGTGAAAGGGGTCGCCAACCAGTTCCAGCAGTCACAGACCGGACAGAGCAAGGGGAACCGGGAGATGTCGGTCTGCGAGATGCAGCGCGAAGTCCAGAAGGGGCGCAGCGACTATCTCGGCGCCCGGAAGGAATTTCTCCACACCGTGGCGATCGCTCAGCAGCGCGGCATGAAGCTCGACCCGCAAGTCCACAAGACCAAAACCGACCTGCCGGGACGTGTAACGTTGGGTGGTGCGTACTGCGCGGCGCTGCGCGCACTCGGAGTACGTGCACTTGGGGCGCAACAGCCCGTCCAGCGGCCGATCCAGCGGCCGATCCAGCGGCCGGTCCAGCAGCCGATCCAGCGGCCGATCCAGCAGGCGGCGGGACGGATCACCGCTGCCCAGCTACCAAGTGCCGGATACATGGGCAGTCCAGAGAGCCCGGTCACGCCCAGCAGCATAGAGGTGTCGAGAATCCGCATGGACGACGCGCGGACTTTCATCAACAGCTACGAGATCGAGATCCACAAGAAGTTCGCTCTCGCGGTGGCGTGCTTTGTCTTCGTACTGTTGGGAGCACCGATCGCACTCAGGTTCCCGCGCGGCGGCGTGGGAATGACGATTGGCGTCAGTCTGGCGGTCTTCGCCCTGTACTACATCGGGCTCACGGCGGGTGCGACGGTGGCGTCCAACGGGATTCTTCCACCTGCGGTCGCGATGTGGGCCGCCAATATCATCTTCGGGCTGGTCGGGATCGTGCTGATTGCACGGATGGGATTGAAAGGCGGTAGCACCCGCGGGGGCGGCGACATACACGAGGCGCTGCACAGCGTGCGTGATTGGACCGTACGGAAGTTACGAGTCGTTCATATCCTTCCAGAGCGCCGAGTCGAAACATGAGGTTGAACCAGGTCCTTCAGCCGCTGGACAGATACGTGTTCGGCGAATTCTGGCGCATATTCGTTGCCTTCGCGCTGGGCTTCCCTATCCTGGTGATCATCATCGATATCACCGACAACCTGAACACGTACCTTGATCGGAAGCTACCGGCGTCGCAGATAGCGATGAGTTATCTGTACTGGCTGCCGGACTCGATGTTCCTGATCCTGCCCGCGGCGGTGCTCTTCGCTACGGTGTTCTCGATCGGTGCGTTGACGCGCCACTCCGAGATCACGGCCGCGAAAGCGTCGGGAATATCGTTCTACAGAATCATCGTGCCGATTTTTGTTGGCGCCCTGTTCGCGACGGGCCTTGGCCTGGCGCTTGGGGAAATCGCTCCGCACACAAATAAACACCGGTTGCAGCTTCTGGAGGCGCAGAAGTTCGCCAAGACCAGCGACCGGTACAACTTCGCGTACGCGGGCGAGAGCGGCCGAGTGTATAAAGTCGCGGGACTGCACGTGCAGGATGGGACGGCAACTGATGTGCAGATCGAGCGTCGTGGGAGCGGGTCGGACTATCCGTCCTACATCGCATCATCGCCCGGCGCACGGTACAACCCGCAGCGTGGGTGGATGATGGGCAAGGGGACGATGCACATCCTGACGAGCCCGTCATCCAATCTCACTTTTTCTTTCGACTCGCTGCGCGACAAGCAGTTCAACGAGCGTCCGGAGGAACTGACCGCATCACCCAAGGCGCCGGCGGAGATGGATTACAAGGAGCTGGGTCGTTTCATCAAGGCCATGGAACGCTCCGGGGCGGACGTGAACGAGCTGCGCGTCGAGCGCATGCTCAAGATCGCGATTCCGGTAACGAGCATCGTCATTCTACTCTTCGGCGCGCCACTTGCGACAAGCACGCAACGCGGTGGCGCGGCGTACGGCGTGGGCATCAGCCTTGCCACCACTGTCATATTCCTGATGCTCATTCAGCTCACCAAGGCGATTGGAGGGAAGGGGCTGATGCCGCCAGAGCTGGCGGCTTGGCTTCCGAGCATTCTCTTTGGAGTCATAGGCGCGGTCCTCTTCAGCCGGGTTCGAACGTAATGTGGGCATCATAACGTGGGCATGATCGAAAGAACGAGCGGCACGTTTGCGAGAGTCGGCGAGCGCGGATATTTCGCCGCCGATATTGTGCGCGCGCTGAGCGACTGGCGTACGTACGGCAGCGAGACGATTCGACAGATGCGCAACATCGGCGTGGATTCTGTGCCGCTGACGGCCACTGTTGCGGCCTTCATCGGTGCGGTGACGGCCTTCCAAACGCGGTACCAGCTCTTTGGCGGTGTGCAGCTCTCGTTCGTCGGGCTCATCTCGCGCCAGTCGATCGTGCTCGAGCTGGGACCGCTGCTCACGGCACTGGTATTGACGGGACGAGTAGGCGCGCGTATAACGGCGGAGATCGGGACGATGCGGGTGACCGAGCAGATCGATGCGCTCGAGACACTGGCGTACGATCCGATTGCCTATCTCATCGTGCCGCGCGTACTGGCGGCGATCCTGATGCTGCCGATTCTGGTTATCATCGCGGACACCGTAGGCGTGGGGACAGCTTTTGCGACGTCGGTGTTCGCGACAGACATCCTTCCGTCGGACTTCATGGCGGGGCTGAGGCTCGCGTTCGCGCCCTTCCAGATCGTGTACTCACTCATCAAGGCGACGGTATTCGGCGCGGCGATCTCGTTCTTCTGCTCCTACGCTGGCTACAATGCCGATGCGGGCGCCGAGGGCGTGGGGCGAAGCACGGCGTCGGCGG
>JBPCNJ010000106.1:0-2548 GCA_051001375.1 Gemmatimonadaceae bacterium | reverse complement strand
GTCACCCGACATGCCGGAGACCTTGAGCGCTCCATCGCGCCAATCCACCGCGTACCAGTCGCCGGAATGCGCGGCGCCGAGTAGATGCTCAGTGGTGCCGTCGAACATCGCCCAGTCGCCCGTTGCGGAGAGACGCACCGACAGCTGTGCCGACGCCAGTGCGATCCGCACAGGCTGATCCGGCCCGCCGCTGCGCGGGCGGCTTGACACGGTTGCCGGCGATGCCAACGAGCCACGCGTAGCAGCGCGACCGGTAATGCTCGGCAACACTGTGGTCGGTTCGTCCGCCGGTTGACGGACGGCCGCTGTATCGATCGATGCACCCGTAGCGCCGGTGGGAACATCGCGTGGCGGTTCCCGACGCGCTGTGGCCGCGTTGGCTGCTGTGGCGGCCTTCGGAGCGCGGACGGGGGTCGGCTCGGGCCGCGGTGGCTTGACCGATCCCGCGCACGCGGCGACGGATAGAGCGAGAAGTAGCAGGATGTATCTCACGCTTGCAGGACGCGTAAGACTCATCTTCCGAAACTCCCCACCGACGTTGCGCCGAGCAGGGGTAGCCTTCGGGTCATCATTTCCGCCGCCGGCCTCGGCGGTGCGTCCAGAACGGATATCACGGTAGCCGCAAAGTCGTAGTCATCCAATACCTGACGCGGGACTACTTCCACCAGCGTTCCCGGCGGCAACGGCTCGTCCAGATACGTGACACCGTCGATGTCATCGGCCTGCCAG
Organism: Gemmatimonadaceae bacterium; assembly: GCA_051001375.1. Classification (GTDB taxonomy): domain Bacteria; phylum Gemmatimonadota; class Gemmatimonadetes; order Gemmatimonadales; family Gemmatimonadaceae; genus Fen-1247. The sequence continues at coordinate 1,819 of JBPCNJ010000106.1, read as the reverse complement.
GGAAGCCGCGCGATGGCGAGTCCAGTCTCCTCGTCCGCGCGCTCGACGAGCGCCTGAACGCGGCGGCCAAGCCTGGCCTCGTAGCGTTCAGCGGTAATGGACCGCTGCAGGTCGGTGAGCCGCTCCATTCGGTCCTGCTTCACCCATTCGGGAACGTCATCGACCAGTAAAGCGGCGCGTGTCCCTTCCTGCGGTGAATAAGTGAACACGCCGGCGCGTTCGAACTGAACTTCCTCCAAGAATTGGAGCAGCTCCTCGAAGTCGCTGTCCGTTTCACCAGGAAAGCCAACGATGCACGTGGTGCGAATCGCAACGTCCGGCACCGCGTCGCGGAAACGTGCCACCTTCTCACGGATCGTGTGCTGCCGCTCCGGACGGCGCATGCGTTCCAGGACCGCGTTGGCAGCGTGCTGGATCGGCATGTCCAGATAGGCCAGGATCCTCGGCTCACGCGCGACCACTTCCAGAAGCGCGGGCGTGATTCCCGTTGGATACAGGTACATCAGCCGGATCCACGGAACACTCGTCTCGGCGACGAGCATCTCCAGCAGTTCAGGAAGGCGCACGTTCCGGTCGCGCACGTCGCGCCCATAATGCGCCAGATCCTGCGCGACGAGATTGAGTTCCCTCGCGCCCTGCAGTTCGAGCAGTTGCGCCTCGCGCACCACGTCCTCAGCTGCGAACGAACGGTGCTTTCCGCGCATCAGCGGGATGGCGCAGAAGGCACAGCCGTGATCGCACCCTTCGCTGATCTTGAGATAGCGAACGTGCGGTAGATCGCCGGTGTACAGTCGCACGCCCGGATGTTCCAGCATGCGCTCACCGCTGATTATCCCGCGGTTTGTTAGCTCCTCGACCAACCTGTCGCTTTCCGACGCACCCAGGAATACATCCACTTCGGGGAGTGCTTCTTTCAGCTCACCCTTGTGCCGTTCCACCATGCAGCCGACCGCGACTACAGCCTGGCATGCGCCGTCAATCTTTAGCTGTCCTGCTTCTACCAGCGCGTCGATCGACTCGCGCTTGGCTGCGTCGATGAAGCCGCATGTATTTACGATGATGACATCGGCGTCCGCGAGATCTTCGGTGTGCTCACCACCGTATGCCGCGAGCTGCGCCAAGTAGCGCTCGGAATCGACCGTGTTCTTGTCGCAGCCGAGTGTGACGAATCCGACCCTCACGACTGTGTCACGATCCGAGAAAGGATTCCAGAGCCCGCTTCCTGGAATTGTGCCGCAGCTTGGACAACGCGCGATCCTTGATCTGCCGGACGCGCTCGCGCGTGACACCGAGCACATCGCCGATGTCTTCCAGCGTCACGGGCTCGTCGCCATCGAGGCCGAAATACATGCGCAGCACGCGCGCCTCGCGCGCCTTGAGGACGAGCAGCGACTTGTGTACCGTCTCAATGAGCGCCTTCTCGAAAGTTTCCTCATCCGGCTGCATGTGCGTGCTGTCGGCGAGGTGATCGATGAGCGAGTTGTCCTCGCCCGGTGTCATTGGCGCGTCGAGTGACAGATGCGTGTGCGAGATCGCCATTGTGCGCGTGACGTCCGCCTCGCTCATGTCCGTGCCGTTGGCAATCTCCTCGTGCGTCGGCTCGCGTCCCAGCTCCTGTAGCAGCGAGGCGGCACGCTTGCCCACGCGGTGTATGTCACCCGCGCGGTTGAGCGGAACGCGCACAATGCGTGACTGCTCCGCCAGCGCCTGCAGGATGGCCTGACGAATCCACCAGACGGCGTACGAGATGAACTTGATCCCCTTGGTCTCGTCGAAGCGCTTGGCCGCGCGCATGAGCCCGAGGTTCCCCTCGTTGATG
>JBPCNJ010000105.1:0-3140 GCA_051001375.1 Gemmatimonadaceae bacterium | reverse complement strand
GTGGACGCCCGGGCGCTGTCGAGTTGGCGCCCGAGCGGCAGCAACTGGTGGATCCGGTCCGGCGGGTTTTGGGCGGCCAAAGCTAAGTATTTGCCCTTGGATTTTTTTGCTCGGGCTGGACGAAGTTTGCCTTCGAGCTATCGGCTCTAAAGCCGCGAAAGGCTGGCTTCTTTCACACTAATTACGATTTGCTGAATTCCGCCGATCCTTGGAAGTGGTACGGCGAAGCCAGCTCGCAGTCTGGGCGGCCTCACTCGCCAGCCAAGTTCGGAAGCGCCGGACATGTGGGCGGTTAACGCTTGCGGCATCGGGGAAATGCGCGCCGAATGCGTGGCTCGTCAATATTCCTTTGCAGACGGGGTAAGGCAAAGCGATCGTGGCTGCTTCAAGTTTATCTTCCAACAAGGCGATGCCGCAAAGACAGATCCCGGCGTCGGCGAGGACGACATCCAGCACGGGCACGATCCTTTGAAAACGGATGCCGCGCTCGGGTGCCGACCGCGCAATCCCATTAGTGGCGAGCCAGGTCGGCCAACTTGGATTGGCGGGGTCATCGCGATACGTGTCTAGATGAAGCAGCGGAAAGCCTTCCAGCCGACTTTGCGCGGGCAGTTGCGAAGTGCGGTCGCGGATGGCCGGAGAACTGATCGGTACTATAAATTCCGGGAACAGATGCTCGATCTGTGAAGCCTGTTGCGGAGCGCCAAACTCAATCCGGCAGTCGACCCGAGCCAGCCGCATCGGTGCGTCGCCTTGGCCATTGATGCAGAAAAAAATGTTGGGATGAGCCTGGCGGAACCTTGGAAGCCGCGGTCTAAGCCAGAGATCAACCAAATCTGTGGGGGCGGCAATGTGCAGTTCCTGCCCACGCTGCAGGTCGAGCTCGCGGGAGACAGCGCTGAGCTCGGCGAACGCGCGTTCGAGGTGCGGAAGCGCCGCCCTGAGTTCAGGAGTGGGGCGGATGCCGGCACGGCCGCGCACGACGAGTTCGACGCCGAGAAAGTCCTCGAGCGTCTTGACCCGCTGTCCCGCGGCGGCGGCGGTCAACCCGAGCAGTTCGCCAGCGCGCTTGAATGATCCCGTCCGAACCGCGAGTTCGAGAGCCTGCAGTGACTTCAGATGCGAAGTGATCACCATTTGGAGATGCTAAACATTACCTTTAGCTAACGCCACGTATTTTAGTTTGTGCGCCAGCCACTGCTGCGCGAAGCTGCATCCGTCAAAACATTACGAAGAGGTGGGCATCATGAGTCAGCTGAAACGTTTCCTGGTCGAACGTGAAATCGCCGGCATCGGCGGCATGTCGCTAATCGAACTATGCGGTGCGGCACGCGCCTCCAATCAGGCGATCGCAAAGCTCGGCAGCGGCATCCAGTGGCAACACAGTTATGTCGCGGGTGACAAGACCTTCTGCATTTATCTGGCCGATGGCGAGGACGTCATCCAGGCGCATGCTGAGCAAAGCGGCATACCGGTGACGCGCATCACCGAAATTCCGCAGATTATCGACCCGACGACCGCCAACAATTAATTGGCCGCGAGGAGAAGCAAGATGACCGCAATCGATGAAACCGCGCTGAACACCTTCGTCGGCAAAATGCTCGGCGACCTCGGAGGTGTATTCAGCGTGCCGACGGTGAGGATCGGGCTGCGGCTCGGCCTGTTCGCGGCGCTTCACGAAGGCGGGCCCGCGACCGCGGCCGAACTGGCGGCGCGGACCGGCGGTCTTGCCGAACGCTATGTCCGCGAATGGGCGCTGGCGCAGGCGGCCAACGGCTATGCACTCTATGATGCCGCGACTGATTGATTCAGCCTCTCGCCCGAACAGGCGCTCGTCTTTGTGGTGAAGGATAGCCCGGTCTATCTCGCCGGCGCATTCGAACTGGCAGCCGCGATGATCGAGGCAGAACCTAAGGTAGAAGAATGTTTCCGGCACGGGTCCGGCGTTCGGTGGGGCGATCATGCCGGCTGCCTGTTTTGTGCCACCGGGCAGTTCTTCCGACCCGGCTATGTCAATAACATCGTTCAGAACTGGCTTCCGGCACTGGACGGCGTCGAGGCAAAGCTGCGAGCCGGAGCGCGCGTTGCCGATGTCGGCTGCGGCGTCGGCTTTTCGACCTTGCTCATGGCCGAAGCCTATCCACAAAGCAGCTTCGTCGGTTTCGACTTCCACGAGCCGTCGATCGTGGCGGCGCGAGACCATGCCCAGAAGCACGGCCTTGGCGACCGCGTGCGCTTCGAGGCCGTCACGGCGAAGGACATTGCCGAAGACGGCTTCGACCTCATTACCATGTATGATTGTCTGCATGACATGGGCGACCCACGAGGGTGCGCTGCGCATATGCGTCGCATTCTCGCCCATGACGGCACGTGGATGATCGTCGAGCCCAATTCCGGCAACACGCCCGCGGACAACATGAATCCGGTAGGGCGCCTGTTCTACAATGCGTCGACCATGATTTGTATTCCAACGTCACTTGACCAAGAGATTGGCGAAGGTCTTGGCGCTCAGGCGGGCGAGACGCGGCTGAGCGAGGTCATCCGAAGTGGCGGTTTCAGCAATGTTCGTCGTGCGACCGACGGTCCGTTCAATATGGTTCTTGAAGCGCGCTGACCTATTTCGTGACCGATGGGCCGGTGGCAGACCGCGATCGGCGTAGAATTGGCGCTAATATTGCGTAATTCGATCCGATGATGTTTGTGTCAATTTTGGAAAATGAGTCGATTGTGGTCCGTCCGCTTCCGACTTCCGCTATGCCGGGAGGGGGCAGTTATCAAAAAGTGCGATTATCTCGTCAAGGGCGCCGGCGCCTCTGCTATGGCATTCGTTGATCAGATGCTGCGGGAAAGCGACGCAACTTTCACGATTGTCGACAGGCGCCCCGCACCGGGCGGACATTGGAACGATGCCTATCCGTTCGTGCGGTTGCACCAGCCCTCCGCTTGTTACGGTGTGTCGTCGCGCAAACTGGGACAGGATCGGAAAGACGAAACAGGCTTCAACAAAGGGCTTTATGAATTAGCCTCTGGCTTCGAGGTCGCCGGCTATTTTCATCAGGTCATGCGCGATACGCTCCTGCCGTCCGGGCGCGTCAATTTCCTGCGGGTAAGCGAGATTCTCGGCGACGATGACGGGCCGG